>NZ_CFDJES010000066.1:3161-16794 GCF_983723665.1 Cobetia sp.
GACGATCAGGCCATGGTGTCGACGATGCCGCCTTCCACGCGCAGTGCGGCGCCGGTGGTGGCGCTGGCCTGCTCGGAGGCAGCGTAGACGCTCATGTTGGCGACTTCCTCGGGGCTTGCCAGGCGCTGCAGGATGGAGGTCGGGCGGGCCTGCTTGACGAAGTCGGCCTCGACCTCCTCAAGTGCCTTGCCTTGCTCCTCGGCGTTCTGCTTGAGCATCTCGAGCACGCCCTCGGAGCGGGTCGGCCCCGGCAGGATGGCGTTGACGGTCACCCGAGTGCCGGACAGCACCTTGGCGAGCCCGCGCGAGACGGACTGCACCGCGGATTTGGTCATGCCGTAGTGGACCATCTCGCTGGGGATGTTGAGCGCCGATTCGCTGGACAGGAACTGGATGCGGCCCCAGTCGCGCTCCTTCATGCCGCGCGCATAATGGCGGGACAGGCGTACCGCCGACATCACGTTGACCTGGAAGAACTGCTCCCAGGTGTCGTCGTCGGTGTCGAAGAAATCCTGCGGGGCGAAGATGCCGACATTGTTGATCAGGATGTCGGTGTCCGGCACGGCGCGGATCAGCGTGTCGCAGCCTTCGCGTGTGCCCAGGTCCGCGGCCACGCCCTGTACCTCGCTGCCGGGCGCCTTGTCTCTGAGGCTGGCGACGGCCTCATCGACACGCACCTGGGTGCGGCCGGTCAAGGTGACGCTGGCGCCTGCGCGGGCAAGCCCTGTGGCGATGGCGAAGCCGATACCGGCAGTGGAACCACTGATGATGGCGCTGCGGCCGCGTAGATCAATCTGCATGCAAACCTCCTTGCAGGGAGCGACGGCGACGAGAGCCCAGGCGGGTGCCTCGAGCCGTGTCGCTTTCGTCATCCGAGTGTGCTCATTGCGTGGCGATGCCGAACGCGCAATGCAAGGGGGGGGAGTGGCGGTGCAGATCAGATCTTGCGCAGATGCATGTGGCGCAATACCCCGCCGGGGCCGAGGTCGCGGTCCTCGAGTCGCTGCACCGCATGGCCCTCCAGCAGGTTGTCCAGCGGCACATTGAGGTTGGTCGCCACCAGCCGGGCCAGAGGATTGAGCAGACGACGCAGTCGCCCGGCCGGGCGATTGCCGCGCAGGCCCTTGTCGAGCAGCGACAGCTCGCCATCGCTGGCCAGCACGCGCAGCGCTTCATCGAAGGCGCGCTGGGGCTGGGGCACCACGGCGATGATCAGGTGGGCGATGACGACATCGAAATAGCCATCGGGGAAGTCGAGCGCCATGGCGTCGCCCGGCTTGACGTTGGCATCGAAGCCCAGCGTCTCGGCACGCTCGCGACAGCGGCGCAGCATGGCGGGGGAGGCGTCGATCACCTCGAGTTCGATGTCACGGGGCAGGAAGGGCAGGTCGAGCCCGGTGCCGCCGCCGAGCAGCAGCACGCGGGTGCCCGCCTGGATATCGAGAGTCGCGATGGCGTCGCGCCGCGCGGAGCGCAGGATGCGGGCGGCCACACGGTCATAGATCGGCGCGTAGAGACTCCAGCGGCGCGTCTGCCAGCCGCCGCCTGATGCCCTGGGGGCTTCAGGTGGCGGCTGATGAGGAGATGGCGGGGACATGGGGCGCCTCCCTGGCGGCATGGCAATGTGTCGTGACAGATGGGCCGGCGTCAGTGGCGACCTCTGCAGGACAGGAGCTGGCCAGCAGGAAGGCATTCACCTGTCGTTGGCTAGCGGGTCTCGACAGTGTAGATGCGCATCGACAGGTCGATGGAGGTCACGTCCTTGGTCAGTGCGCCGATCGAGATGCAATCCACGCCGGTGGCGGCGATACCCGGCAGGGTCGCCTCGCTGACGTTGCCGGAGGCTTCCAGCACGGCCGGCTTGGCATGCGCCTTGTTGCGCGCCACGGCCTCGATGAGCTGATCGTTGTCGAAGTTGTCGAGCATGATGACGTCGGCACCGGCATCCAGCGCCTGGGCCAGCTCCTCGAAATTCTCGACTTCCACTTCGCAGGTGACGTCGGAGGCGATGTCGCGCGCCTCACGTACCGCCGCCGCGATGCTGCCACAGGCGGCGATATGGTTTTCCTTGATCAGGAAGGCGTCATAGAGGCCGATGCGATGATTGTGGCCACCGCCGCAGCTGACGGCGTACTTCTGGGCGACACGCATGCCCGGCAGGGTCTTGCGGGTATCGAGCAGGCGCACGCCACTGCCCTCGACCAGCGAGGCATAGTGGCTGGCGCGGGTCGCGGTGCCGGAGAGCGTCTGCAGCAGGTTGAGCGCCGCACGCTCGCCGGTCAGCAGCGAACGTGCCGGGCCTTCCAGCTCCAGGAAGGGCGCGTCGGCCTCGAGGCGATCACCGTCGCTGGCCAGCCACTTGAGGCTGACGCGCGGATCGAGGCGCCGAAACAGCTCATCGACCCAGGGCACACCGCACAGGATGGCCGGTTCGCGGCTGATCACGCGCGCCTTGGCCCACTGGCGCTCCGGAATCAATTCGGCGGTGATATCGCCACCGCCGACATCCTCGGCGAGCAGGCGGGCGGCGCTGGTACGGATATCCTCGGCGAGGGCGTCGTGGAAGTTCATGCGCGTCTGATCCTTGTACGAAGAGTGCTGCCGGAGCCGGGGTCTGTGCGTGTGCCAGGGCAGTGGCACAGACCCGTGGCTGCCGAGCATGCCATAATGTGCGCCATTATAGGAAAAGCCACGCGAGCGGTCAGTCCCCGCGTGCGACGACCTTCCCGTCTGGAGTCTTCGATGCCCCCCTTGTCCTCTTCCCCGCGGTCGGGCCACCTGACGCGTCTGGCGGTCACCCCCGAGCACTGGCTGGAGAGCGCCCGTCAGGTGCCGTCTCCCAATCACAATGCTCGTCCCGAGGGAGAAGTCTCGGCGCTGGTGCTGCATTCCATCAGCCTGCCGCCCGGACGCTTCGGCGGCCCGGCCATCGAGCAGCTGTTCACCAATCAGCTCGACCCTGGCGCCCACCCTTACTTTGCCGATATCCATCAGCTGCGCGTCTCGGCGCACGTGCTGATCCAGCGCGACGGTCGCCTGGTGCAGTTCGTGCCCTTCGATCGTCGTGCCTGGCACGCCGGGCGCTCGCGTTGGCATGACGGTCAGCGTGAACGCGTCGAACTCAATGACTTCACCATCGGCATCGAGCTCGAGGGCGATGAGGTGCATCCCTATCGTGATGTCCAATATCGCACCCTGGCACGCACCGTGGCCGGCCTGATGGCGAGCTATCCCGCGCTGACGCGCGAGCGCATCACCTCGCATGCGCGGATTGCGCCGTTGCGCAAGACGGATCCTGGCCCGGCCTTCGATTGGGCTTACTTCGATCGCCTGCTGGACGACATTCAGGACTAAGGTCGCAGGTGTCTCGCGATGGTGCATTGCAGCATTGTGTGGCGTCTCCAGGCAGGAAACGCCCAGTGGCGGGGCGCGTTGGTAGTTTTACTACATCACGGCTATCGAGGGCGGCTCAGTCTGGCGTATGAGTCCCGACCGCAAGGCGCATGAGGCCAGTGCTGCCGCGGGGCAGCCAAGCATTGCACCTGCCCGGTGAGTCTTGCTGCCCTGAATTGGCACGCGGGGGTGTTTGCGGTATCTTTCACGCCAAATGACTGCATCTTGTGCCCTGCTTTGGCGCAGGATGCGCGTCGAGATTGACGGCCGGCAAGACCCGGTCACGACAGGTCTATCGGAGATGCGACCCACTCAGAAGGTCGTGCCCACACTGAAGAGCGCCACTGGTTTCGATATCGCTGTTCGTCGAAACGTTTGACAAAAAATTTCTTCACTCGGAGAGACGTCTATGAGTCTGGAGGCAAGAGAAGATCTCGATCCGATCGAAACCACGGAATGGTTGGACTCCCTGGAATCGGTTCTGGATCGTGAGGGTGAGGATCGTGCCCAGTACCTGATGTCACGCCTGGCCGACCGCCTGCGTCGTGATGGCCATCAGGTGCCCTTCTCGGTGACCACGCCCCATCGCAACAGTATCCCCGTGCACCGCGAAGCGCGCATGCCGGGCGACCTGTTCATGGAGCGTCGTATCCGTTCGCTTATCCGTTACAACGCCATCGCTCAGGTGATCCGCAACAACCGTGCCCACAAGGGCCTGGGCGGTCACATCTCGAGCTTCATGTCCAGTGCGACGCTTTACGACGTAGGCTTCAACCACTTCTTCCGTGCACCGGAAGGAGATTTCGAAGGCGATCTGCTTTACATCCAGGGTCACGTGGCGCCGGGCATCTACGCCCGTTCCTTCCTGGAAGGTCGTCTCAGCCAGGAGCAGATGGACAGCTTCCGTCAGGAAGTCGACGGCAACGGCCTGTCTTCCTATCCGCACCCGTGGCTGATGCCGGATTACTGGCAGTTCCCGACCGTCTCCATGGGTCTGGGCCCGATCCAGGCGATCTACCAGGCGCACGTCATGAAGTACCTCAACTCGCGTGAGTTGAAGTCCATGTACGACCGCAAGGTGTGGTGCTTCATGGGTGACGGCGAGTGTGACGAGCCGGAATCCCTGGGTGCCATCTCGCTGGCTGGCCGCGAGAATCTCGACAACCTGATCTTCGTCATCAACTGCAACCTGCAGCGTCTTGACGGTCCGGTGCGCGGCAACGGCCGCATCATGGACGAGCTGGAAGGCGTCTTCCGTGGTGCCGACTGGAACGTGCTCAAGGTCACCTGGGGTCGCTTCTGGGATCCGCTCTTCGAACAGGACAAGAAAGGCATCCTGCAGAAGCGCATGGACGAAGCGGTCGACGGCGACTACCAGAACTACAAGGCCAATGGCGGCGCGTACACGCGTGAGCACTTCTTCGGCAAGTACCCGGAGACGGCCGATCTGGTCAAGGACATGTCAGACGACGATATCTGGCGTCTGAACCGTGGTGGCCACGACCCGTACAAGGTCTACGCGGCGTATCACGAAGCGGTCAACAACGCCAATGGTCGTCCGACCGTCATCCTGGCGCACACCGTCAAGGGTTACGGCATGGGCATGGGCGATGGCGAAGCGGCCAACGAAGCCCACCAGGTCAAGACCATGGAACACGAAGCGCTGAAGACATTCCGCGATCGCTTCGGTATTCCGCTGACCGACGAGCAGCTCGAGGAAGTGCCGTACTACAAGCCGGCGGACGACAGCCCGGAAATGAAGTACATGCACCTCATGCGCGAACGTCTGAACGGCTACCTGCCGCAGCGTCGCACCGAGTATGAAACGCTGGAAATCCCGCCGCTGGACGACAAGATCTTCGCGTCCCAGCTCAAGGGTTCCAACGGCCGCGAAGTGTCCACCACCATGGCCTTCGTGCGCGTGCTCAACGGCCTGGTCAAGCACAAGACCCTCGGCGAGCGTGTCGTGCCGATCATTCCTGACGAAGCGCGTACCTTCGGCATGGAAGGCATGTTCCGTCAGCTGGGCATCTACACCGCGGCAGGCCAGAAGTATGAGCCGGTCGACAAGGGTCAGATCATGTATTACCGCGAGGACCAGAAAGGTCAGGTCCTCGAGGAAGGTATCTCCGAAGCAGGCGCCATGTCTGCGTGGGTGGCGGCGGCAACGTCCTACGCCAACCACAACCTGCCGCTGATGCCGTTCTACGTCTACTACTCGATGTTCGGCTTCCAGCGCATCGGTGACCTGGCGTGGGCCGCAGGCGACCTGCAGGCACGTGGCTTCCTGGTCGGCGGCACTGCCGGTCGTACCACCCTGAACGGTGAAGGTCTGCAGCACCAGGATGGCCACAGCCATATCCTGGCCTCGACCATCCCGAACTGCCGCACCTACGACCCGACCTACGCTCACGAAGTGGCGGTCATCGTGCAGGACGGCATGAAGCGCATGTTCGAGCAGCACGAGCCGGTCTTCTACTACCTGGCGGTGATGAACGAGAACTACGAGCAGCCAGCACTCGAGACGGTGCCCGCAGAGGACATCATCAAGGGGATGTACCTGCTCAAGGAAGGCGGCAAGGACGGCAAGGCACGCGTTCAGCTGCTGGGTTCCGGCACCATCCTGCGTGAAGTCGAGGCTGCCGCCGAGATGCTCAAGCAGGACTACGGTGTCGACGCCGACATCTGGAGCGTCACCAGCTTCAACGAGCTGCGTCGCGAAGCGCTGGAACTGGATCGTCAGGCCTTCCTCAAGCCGGAAGAGACCCCGGCCAAGCCGCACATCACTCAGTGTCTGGAAGGACGTGACGGCCCGGTCGTGGCTGCCACTGACTACATGAAGCTGTTTGCTGACCAGGTTCGTGCCTGGGTGCCGGCTGACTATCACGTGCTCGGTACCGACGGTTTCGGTCGTTCCGATACCCGCGAGAAGCTGCGTCACTTCTTCGAAGTCGACCGCAACTTCGTCACCGTCCAGGCCCTGAAGGCGCTGGCGGATCGTGGTGAGATCGACCGCAAGGTGGTCGCGGAAGCGATCAAGACCTACGGCATCGACCCCAACAAGCCGAATCCGCTGAACGTCTGAGCGGAGATCGCGGAACAGGCGAGCGGCACTCCCTCCTCGACATCATGATGATGCGCAGGTGATTCGGGTGTCGCTCCCCGTGCACGTTTTGGAAGGAGCACGATCTTGAGCAGCGAAATCATCAAGGTTCCCGACATTGGCGGTAGTTCCGATGTCGAGATCATCGAGATAGCGGTGGCGGTGGGAGATGTCATCTCCGCCGAAGACACCATGATCACTCTTGAGTCCGACAAGGCCAGCATGGATGTGCCGGCACCGAAGGGCGGCAAGGTGGTGAAGATTCTCGTCAAGGAAGGCGACACCGTCTCCGAAGGCGACGATATCCTGGAGCTGGAAGCCGAAGGCGGTGGTGACACCTCCTCTGACGCTTCTGACGAGCAGGAAGCGCCGAAGGAAGAGGCTCTCAAGCAGGAGGCCTCTGAGCAGCAAGCGCCGAAAGAGTCCGCACCTGCGCCGAAGGCCGCTTCCGGTGGCACCCAGACCGTCGACATCGTCGTGCCGGACCTGGGCGACTCCGAAGCCGTGCCGATCATCGAGATGGCCGTCTCCGAAGGCGATGAAGTCGACGCCGAAGATGCGCTGATCACGCTGGAATCCGACAAGGCCAGCATGGACGTCCCGAGCCCGCACAAGGGCAAGATCGTCAAGCTGACCGTCAAGGAAGGCGACAGCGTCGCTTCCGGCGACGTCATCGGTCAGATGGAAATCGCCGGTGAAGGCGGTGACAGCGCGTCTGATTCCGCGCCGGCCGAGCAGGCTTCTTCCTCCGAGTCCACCTCTGAAGACACGTCTTCCGAGGCACCGGCTGCTGAAGAAGAGCCGGCCTCCGGTGAGCCGGAGCGCAAGGAATTGCGTGTCCCGGATCTCTCCGGCAGCGACAGCGTGCCGATCATCGAGATGGCCGTGGCCGTCGGCGACGAGGTCAACGAGGAAGACGCGCTGATCACGCTCGAGTCCGACAAGGCGACCATGGACATCCCGAGCCCCTACAAGGGCAAGGTGGTGGAGCTTTCCGTCAAGGAAGGTGACACCGTCTCCGAGGGTGACCTGATCGGTTACATCGAGGTCGCGGGTGCCGCGCCTGCGCCGAAGGCTGCCAAGTCAGAAGCGCCGGCAGCTCCCAAGGCGGAGAAGAGCGAGCAGAAGCCGGCTCCGACACCGGCCGGTGCGCCGAGTCCGGAAGCCCAGATGGCCGCTCACAAGCCGAGCAAGGGTGCCAAGGTCCACGCAGGACCTGCGGTTCGCCTGCTGGCACGTGAGTTCGGTGTCGACCTGGCGGACGTCTCCGGCAGCGGTCCGAAGGGCCGTGTGGTGAAGGAAGATGTCCAGGCCTACGTCAAGCAGATGATGCAGAAGGCCAAGTCCGCACCGGCAGCCCCTGCCGCGCAGGCCACCGGCGGTGCCGGTATCCCGCAGGTGCCGGATCAGGACTTCAGCCAGTTCGGTGAGATCGAAGAGAAGAAGATGGGCCGCCTGATGAAGGCCGGTGCCACCAACCTGCATCGCAGCTGGCTCAACGTCCCGCACGTGACCCAGTTCGATGAAGCCGATATCACCGAGCTCGAGGCCTTCCGCAAGTCCATGAAGGCCGAGGCGGAAGCGGCAGGTGCCAAGCTCACGCCGCTGCCGTTCATGATCAAGGCGGCGGCTCACGCGCTGGCCAAGTATCCGCAGTTCAACGTCAGCCTCAAGGCCGACGGTGAGACCCTGGTGCACAAGAAGTACGTGCACATCGGTATCGCGGTGGATACGCCGGACGGCCTGATGGTGCCGGTGATCCGCAATGCGGATCAGAAGAGCCTGCTGGAGCTGGCCAAGGAATCCGTGGAACTGGCCAAGAAGGCGCAGACCAAGAAGCTCAAGCGCGAAGAGATGACCGGTGGTTGCTTCACCATCTCGAGCCTTGGCTCCATTGGCGGTACTGCCTTCACACCGATCGTCAACACGCCGGAAGTCGCCATCCTGGGCGTCTCCAAGGCGCAGATGAAGCCGGTGTGGGACGGCGCTGCCTTCCAGCCGCGTCTGATGATGCCGCTGTCACTGTCCTACGATCACCGTGCGGTGAACGGGGCGGATGCAGCGCGCTTCACGGCGTATCTGGCTCAGGTGCTGACCGACGTGCGTCGCATGCTGCTCTGATGATGCCTGTGGCATGAAGCGCGGGTGCCGTGACCTTCCTGGAAGGTGAAGGCGCTCCTCGCTGACAGAACGGCCTCCTTCGGGAGGCCGTTTTTTTGTGCATGTCCGTTGGCGTGGCAGGGCGGCGACCGCTGTTGCTGCCCTGCACAACATGCGATGCTTCACGCCAACCTGCCGCGATCTGCCGCATCGTGCTGGCACGACCCGGAAAGGCCGGTTCTCGCAACACACAAGGAGCAAGACAATGGAATGGTTGATGGACCCTTCGGCATGGGTGGCCCTGGCGACCCTGACCGCGCTTGAGATCGTGCTGGGCATCGACAACATCATCTTCCTGTCGATTCTGGTCGCGCGGCTGCCCGAGTCCCAGCGTCAGCGCGGGCGCATGATCGGCCTGGGCCTGGCGATGGGCATGCGCATCGTGCTGTTGATGTCGCTGTCGTGGCTGATGTCGCTGACCGCGCCCCTGTTCAGCGTGGCCGACTTCAGCTTTTCGGGACGCGATCTGATTCTGGTCTTCGGGGGCCTGTTCCTGCTCGGCAAGAGCACCCACGAGATCCACGCCAACCTGGAAGGCGAAGACCCTGCCGAAGAGGGCGCGAAGAAGGGCAGCGCCAGCTTCATGGCAATCATGGTCCAGATCGCCTTGATCGATATCGTCTTCTCGCTGGATTCGGTGATCACGGCGGTGGGCATGGTCGATCACCTGATGGTGATGGTCATCGCCATCGTCATCTCGGTGGGCATCATGATGGTGGCCGCCAAGCCCATCGGCGATTTCGTCGATCGTCACCCGACCATCAAGATGCTGGCGCTGTCCTTCCTGATCATGGTCGGCATGATGCTGATGGTCGAAGGCTTCGGTGTCCACGTGCCCAAGGGCTACATCTACGTGGCGATGGCCTTCTCGCTGGCGGTGGAAATGCTCAACATCCGTCTGCGCAGCAAGCGCGCCAAGGCAGTGCGTCTGCGTCGCAGCAGCCAGGCGGAAGACGTCACCGAGTGAGACATTGGCACAGCAACGGCTGACATGACTCAGCCTGATCACGCCACGGCGACTGAGCAAGGTGGCCCGGCGTGAGTGGAAAGACGCCCTCTGCGACCGCGTGCCGCAGGGGGCGTTTTCGTATCATGACAGCCGTGTATGGCAGGTCGGCAACCGGCGAGGAGGGCGACAGGCCCTCCTGCGCGCCAAAACAGTGCCAAAGGGCGGCATACGCGCCTTTGGTGTGCTTGTGCCGGCGTCGTGTGAACGGTATCGTCAGCTCTACATTGCATGGCGATGACATAATGAGATCATCCGTGCGCGCCGTCGTTCTGCGCAGCACATATTGGTCCGCTGCCCATATTCATCCTGGTCATCGATACGCTCGATGCGTTCGGCCCTCATGAGGTAGTCGAGCGTCTCGACGCCGCGAGTTTCGCCGCTTCACCTCGATCGTGTCGACGACCAGAGCGCCTTGGATGGCTATCTGCCGCCGAGGGCAAGGTGCACCAGCGCCAGATGACCCTTTACACCCGTTTGATGCTTTTCATTTGCACACTCAAGGAGCAGTACCGATGCGTTTGATCCTGTTGGGCGCCCCCGGCGCCGGCAAGGGCACCCAGGCCCAGTTCATCTGCGAGCGTTTCAACATCCCGCAGATCTCTACCGGAGATATGCTGCGCGCCGCGGTCAAGGCCGGCAGCGAGCTGGGACTCAAGGTCAAGGAGATCATGAATACCGGCGGACTGGTGTCCGACGAGATCATCATCGCCCTGGTCAAGGAGCGCATCAGCCAGCCCGATTGCGAGAACGGCTTCCTGTTCGACGGCTTCCCGCGCACCATTCCGCAGGCTGACGCCATGAAGGAAGCCGGCGTGAAGCTGGACCACGTGGTCGAGATCGCCGTCGCTGACGAAGAGATCGTCAAGCGTCTGTCCGGTCGTCGTGTGCACCCGGATTCCGGTCGTGTCTACCACATCGAGTACAACCCGCCGCGCGAAGAAGGCAAGGACGACGTCACCGGCGAAGCCCTGATCCAGCGTGAGGACGACCGCGAAGCCACCGTGCGCAACCGTCTGTCCGTCTATCACGAGCAGACGGAACCGCTGGTCGAGTACTACTCCAGCTGGTCTGCCACTGGCGATGCCCAGGCACCTGCCTACCACCGCATCGAAGGCGTCGGCTCCGTCGACGACATTCGTGCTCAGCTGGTCAGCGCGCTGGAGCACTGATTGCCCGGCACGCTTCAGGTGGCTCAGCTGGAACAGATTGGATCGCGCTGGTGAAGCCGGCCGCCTGACGAAGAACGCCCGTAGACATTGTCTGCGGGCGTTTTTTTGTTCTTCGCCTACTGGCGCGAATCAGGAATCAGGCGTTGCGGCAGGCCGCTTGCCGGCGTGGGCGTGGGGGTTGCAGCAGGAGTGACGCCCGCGGCCGACACCAGCCGTGGACAGCCTGCGTCTTTTGCTGCCCGCGGGGGACGGGTAGAATCGCGTCACATTTTTCTGACGACGAACCGCCCATGACCACGCTTCTGGCCATCGATGCATCCTCTTCCGCCTGTTCCGTTGCCCTGTGGCAAGACGGCGTTGTTACTGCCGAGCGCTGTGAGGCTCCCCGTCAGCACACCCAGCGCATGATGCCGATGATCGAGGCGCTGCTGGCCGCTGCCGATCTGACCCTCAACGACCTCGATGCCCTGGCCTATGGCCACGGACCGGGCTCGTTCACCGGGTTGCGCATCGCCGCTGGCACCATCCAGGGCCTCGCCTTCGGTCTCGATGTGCCGGTGATCGGCGTCTCGACGCTGGCGGCCCTGTCACTGCAGGCCCACCGCCTGCATCACGCGCGTTTCGTGCTGCCGATGCTGGACGCACGCATGGGCGAGCTCTACACCGGCGCCTATCGCGTCGTGACGCGCGCTGACGGCGAGATAGAGGTCGAGCAGGTGCTACCCGAGCAGGTCTGCGCTCCGGGCCTGCTGGAGCTGCCTGCGGCTCTGCGTGAGCATGACTGGCTGGCGGTCGGCTCGGGACTGGTGATGCACGACGAGCTGCCCGAGAGCGTGCGTGCCAGCCTGGCGCTGCAACTGCCCGAGCCGCAACCGGATGCCGAGGCCATGGTGATGCTGGCCGCCCAGGCGTATGCCCGCGGTGAAGCGGTGTCGGCGGTCGAGGCCCAGCCGGTCTATCTGCGCAATGAGGTGGCATGGCGCTGATGGCGCCAGGGATTGCCATCTCGTTGTGTCATCGTGGGTTCAGCCAAGGCTGACATAAGATTCGCGCATCATCATGTCGCGCCCGACACTCGCGGCGCGGCTTGACGCAAAGCGTTGTTCTGTCACTACGGCACGTGCAGTGCCACAGACGATGTCTGTCGTCCGTGTGGGCCACTGAGGCCCGTCTCTCTTAAAAGGATGTTTCATGGAACTCATGCATGTGGTGGCGTTGGCCGTCATTCAAGGTCTGACGGAATTTCTGCCGATTTCCTCCTCCGCCCACCTGATTCTGCCCTCCCAGGTGTTCGGCTGGCCGGACCAGGGGCTGGCGTTTGATGTCGCGGTACACGTCGGTACCTTGCTGGCCGTGGTGATGGCCTTCCGCAAGGATGTCGCCAATATTCTCGCTGGCTGGTTTGGCCAGTTCAGCGGCGGCGGCACGCTGGCGGCGCGCCAGACCGAAGACAGCCGTCTGGGCTGGGCGGTGTTGCTGGCGACGCTGCCGGCCGTGATCTTCGGCGGCCTGCTGGGCGATGTGGTGGAAACGGCCGGGCGCTCGATCGCGGTGATCGGTACCACCACCATCGTCTTCGGTCTGCTGCTGTGGTGGGCGGACGTCAAGGGCGCACGCACGCGTGACCTGGCGACGCTGACGCTCAAGGGCGCGCTGATCATCGGCCTGTTCCAGGCGCTGGCCCTGATTCCCGGCACCTCGCGTTCGGGCATCACCATCACCGCCGCGCTGCTGCTGGGCTTCGAGCGTCAGAGCGCTGCGCGCTTCTCCTTCCTGCTGTCGATTCCGCTGATCGTCGCGGCCGGCCTGCTCAAGGGCCTGGAGCTGATCGAGACCGGCAGTGAAGCGCAGCTGTTCGATGTCGCCCTCGGCGTGGTGCTGTCCTTCGTCTCCGCGCTGGTGTGCATCAAGCTGTTCCTCAAGGCCATCGACAGCATCGGCATGTTGCCCTTCGTCATCTACCGCCTGCTGCTGGGCATGATGCTGTTCGGCATGCTGTTGCTGCTGTAAGCCATGCGCGCGATGACGTAAGCTTGTCTCCTGACGGCGTCGCTCTTGCGGCGCCGTCGGCGTTTGTCAGCCTGATCGCATGCCATGCGAGTTTCCCTTTTCCTGCGTTCACCGTTTCGCTTCACCGTTTCTCATAGAGCCCATCCATGCTGCCACCCGAAGACTCCCTCGCTGCCCATGATGCAGCCGCCGATGCCGCTCCCGTGATCGCCATTGCCCGTTCACGGCTGCAAACGCGCCCGGAACTCGCCACGCTGGCGGCACATTTCGGTATCGCGCTGCGGGAAGATGACGAGATGCCGGCGCTCAAGCTCGAGGTGGCGCTGGACGAGCAGGGCGCACCGCGCCTGGTGATCGCCGGAGACGAGCGTGAATACGGCAAGCCGCTGTGCGTCGATTTCGTCGCCGGTCGTGCCGATCATCGCCGTCGTTTCGGCGGGGGGCGCAACCAGCTGATCGCACGGGCCTGTGGTCTGAACCGAGGCGTACTGCCGAGCATCGTCGATGCCACTGCAGGGCTCGGGCGTGATGCCTTCGTGCTGGCGAGTCTCGGGGCACCGGTATTGATGATCGAACGCGTGGCGGCCACGGCGGCGATTCTGGTCGATGGCCTGACCCGGGCACAGGGCTGTGCGGATGACGAGATTCGCGACATCGCGCTGCGCATGCAGGCGCTGCACGGTGATGCCACGCGGGAGCTCGGGGAGCTGGTGACGCAGTGGGACCAGCCGCCGCAGGTGGTGCATCTCGACCCGATGTACCCGCACCGTGACAAGTCGGCACTGGTCA
>NZ_CFDJES010000067.1:0-1819 GCF_983723665.1 Cobetia sp.
TTGATGGCGGCGGACTGGCCGGGCAATCTGTGGCAGCTGCGCCAGGCCGCCAGTCGCCGCGTGGTGCTGGGGGAATCGCCCATGACGCGGCAGTCATCCGTACCAGGCAGTGCCTCAGCGGAGCAGGACGCAGGCGAGGTCGGCAATGGCGTGAGCGACGAGGCGCTGGCGAGCAGCGAGGAGCATGGGCTGGCGGCACAGGTGGCGATGTTCGAGTCGACCTTGATTCGCGCCGCCTTGACCCGTGCACGCGGCAACATCGCTCAGGTGCTGGAAGAGCTGGCGCTGCCGCGGCGTACGCTCAATCTCAAGATGCACAAATACGGGCTGCGCCGAGAAGACTTTCGCCATGGCCATGATGATTCGGCGAACTGACCGCCATCAAAGCCTGTCGAAGATGTCCTCGGGCCGCGTCGGGATGCCGCCCGTTTTGTCATGAAGTAACATCCTGCCAATCCCTTCCTGTCGTCCCCGTGACGTTCTGCCGGAGTTTCCCGATGTCTGTTGCTGTTCATCGCCTGGTGGCGGCGCTGTCGTCCGCGCTGGCGCGTTTCCCGTCTCGTCACAGCCTGCGCCCCGCAGTCTGGCTGACACCGTTGTTGATGCTGGGCACCCTGGTGGCCAGTCAGCCCGCCGCCGCGCATCCGCACGGCTGGGTCGATCTGCGGGTGACGCTGCGCCTCGATGACCAGGGGCGGGCCGTCGCGATGCGCCAGTATTGGCTGCTCGACCCCTTCTACAGTCTGACGCTGCGTCAGGAGCTGGCCGCGCTCGAGGACGATACCAGCATGGAGCAGCGCCTCGATGTGCTGGGCAGCGAGATTCTGGCCAATCTGTCGCAGTTCGATTACTACACCCATGTCACGCTGGACGGCGAACCCGTGGCGCTTGGCAAGGCGACGCGCCAGACCACCTGGCTCAAGGGTGAGCGTGTCGCCTTCCAGATGGAGCTGCCGCTGGCCGAGCCGGTGGCGATGGCTGGCCACACCCTCAGTTATCGCATCTATGACCCCACCTATTACATCGAGATTCTGCATGACCCGGATGCCATCGCCGTGCAGCAAGGGCTGGTGGTGAGCGGGCTGGAAGGGCAGGACTCGGCGCTGAGCTGCACGCCGGGCATCACGCCGGCCGACCCGGACCCGTCCAAGGTCGCCGAGGCCTCGATGCTGGATATCAACGCCACCGCACCGATGGATCTCGGCCAGTACTTCGCCGAGGTCGGCAGTGTCAGCTGTGAGGTGGCTGATGAGCAGTGAGCCGAAGGACACCAGCGGGCTTGGCGATATCAAGAGCCTCAAGGGCATGCGTGATGGCCTGCTGAAGCCGGCCTCGTCGCGGGGGCGGCGACTGGCCGGCTGGCTGGCGGTCGGCTGCGGGCTGCTTGTGCTGGGCATGGCGCTCTGGCCAGGCCTGGTGCAGGGCTGGGGCGAGGCGCTGGGGTGGGTCTTTGCCGAGCAATCGCGTTTCCAGCGCTCGCTGGGGCACGCCATGAGTGAGCTTGCCGCCCATCCCGGCACGCCCTGGGCGCTGATCGGGCTGTCCTTCGCCTATGGCGTGCTGCATGCCGCGGGCCCCGGGCATGGCAAGGTCGTCATCAGTACGCTGCTGGTCAGCCAGCCCATCGTTCGGCGCCGTGCGCTGTGGCTGTCGTTGCTGGCGGCCTTGCTGCAGGGCGTCAGTGCGCTGGTGCTGGTCGGCCTCGGGGCGGGTCTGCTCGACTGGGCGGGGCGTGATGTGCTCGGACAGGTCGAGAAGGTCACCCTGCTCAGTCATCTCGGGGTGCTGGTGCTGGGGCTGTTGCTGCTGTGGCGCGCCG
>NZ_CFDJES010000067.1:1919-9908 GCF_983723665.1 Cobetia sp.
GTCAGTAGGAATAGCTCGGCAGCTCGGCGATCTTCATGCGCAGGGTGTCGACCAGCACCGTCAGCGCTTCGCTGTCGTGGGGCTCTGCCGTGCCGACGCCCCACACCGGCCCCGGCCAGGCTGCATCATCGCTGCGGCGGGCGATCACGTGCATGTGCAGCTGCGGCACCATGTTGCCCAGTGCACCGATATTGAGCTTCTCGCCACCGCTCACCGTCATCAGCAGTTCGCCCAGTTGGGTGGTTTCCTGCCACAGCTGCTGCTGGGCGCTGCTGTCCAGCTCGTAGATCTCGCGGATGGCATCGCGGCGCGGAATCAGTACCAGCCACGGATAGCGCGCATCGTTCATCAGACGCACGGTGCACAGCGGCAGGTCGGCCACGAAGTGGGTGTCGGCGTCCAGCTGCGGGTGAAGGCTGAAGGGGGTCATCGTCTCTCCTTGATCGGATGGAGCAGGGCGGGCGTGAGTCGAGGGCAAAGGGTAACCCGAATCGTGGCGGACTCCCTGGCGTGAACGCCCGCGAATGCCCTCAGTGTGACCAGATCGGCAGAATCCTGCCACTTTGCGGATTGCCCGTGCGCGCTGTGGGGGCTGCGCAATGCCCCCATCGCCAAATACCGCGCCGCGCGGACAGTTGCTAACCTTCTTCCTACGCTGATGCAGAGGCTCGCAACGAACGCCCCACGCAAAAGAGGGCTACCTTGCGCATTGTCGGTCGCGACATGGCCAGCACCGCCCAGGGCCAGAGCCTGCTCAGCCGCAATGTCCGTCTGCCTACCCACATTACAAGAATGCTCAACCTGCGCCCGGCAGGTTCGCCAAGGAGTCACTCCATGCAAAAGCGCCAGTTCCTCAAGGCCGGTCTCGGTCTCGCCATCGCAGCCTCTCTTGGTCTCAGTGCCGTGGCTCAGGCGGAAGGCAAGTACATCATGGGTACCGCCACCACCGGTGGCACCTTCTATCCGGTCGGCGTGGCACTCTCCACGCTGATCAAGGTCAAGCTCGAGCCGACCGCCGGCATCTCCGTGTCCGCGATCTCCTCTGCCGGTTCCGGCGAGAACCTCAAGCTGATGGAAGAGGACCAGGCCCAGTTCGGCATCATCCAGGGCCTCTACGGCGCCTGGGCATGGAATGGCACCCCGCCGGTCAACAAGGCGCACAAGAACCTGCGCAGCATCTCGATGCTGTGGCAGAACGTCGAGCACTTCGTGGCCCGCAATGATGAGGTCAAGTCCGGCACCATCGAGGACATGACCAACTTCTACGGCAAGAGCTTCTCCATCGGCAAGAAGAACTCCGGTACCGAAGGCTCGGGTCGCTTCATCCTCGAGCAGCTGGGCATCGACGCCGACAAGATGGATCTGGCCTACATGGGCTATGGCCCGAGTGCCGATGCGATGCAGAACGGCAACATCGACGGCATGAACATTCCGGCCGGCGCACCGGCCTCCGCCGTGACCCGTGCCTACGCCAACCTGGGCGGCGAGATCACCACGCTGGACTTCACCGAAGAGCAGCTGGCCAAGGTCAACTCCCAGTTCGAGCTGTGGACTCCGTACGAAATCGCCGCTGGCACCTACCCGGGCCAGGACGAGGCGATCAACACCATCGCCCAGCCGAACATCCTGGTGGTGCGTGATGATGTCTCCGAAGAAGACGTCTATCAGATCACCAAGACCATGTACGAGAACCTGCCGTTCCTGAACAACATCCACCCGGCCACCAAGGCCATGGCCATCGACAAGGCCATCGCGGGCCTGCCGCTGCCGCTGCACCCGGGTGCCGCACGTTACTTCAAGGAGCAGGGCATCGAGATTCCGGCGCGCCTGATCGCCGAGTGATCCACACCTGATGTTCCCGCTGCCCTCATCGCTCGCCTCTGGCGGCGGTGAGGGCAGCGCAGTTTCCCAGACCAATAAACCACCGCCGGTCCGGCGCCATGACACTGCCCCGCGTGGGCAAAGTGGCAGGCGCAGGACCAGAGCAGTGCCCACGAATGATTGCTGTAGAAGCCCGTATTCTCCTCGCAAGCCCGGGCGCATGGTGACGCAAGTCGCCGCTGCGCCATCGCTGTCTGATCCCGTTTTGAGGCAACGCCATGCATGATTCCCGCTCGCCAGAGCCCTCTCGTCCCACTGATAGCGAAGCGCAGGAGCCGGATCTCTCCGGTGTGCGCGACGAATCCGCCGAAGCTGCGCCGTGGCGCATGGAGCTGCCCTGGCTGGGGCGTGCCGTCTTCGTGATCTCCATCGTCATCTGTCTGGCGCATCTGTACTTCAATACCGTCTCGACCCTGTCGGAGCTGTGGGTGAGTGCCTTGCACTATGGCCTGTTCGGTCTGCTGTGCGCGCTGACCATTCCGATGCTGACGCCGGCCAGTGATGGTGCCAAGCGCTGGGTGCTGGGCGTGGATGTCATGCTGGGGCTGGCGGCACTGGGTTGCGGCCTCTACCTGATCGGCTTCGAGGATGCGCTCTATGACCGCGGCGTGGTGTTCTCCACCGCGGACTGGGTGGTCTCCATCGTCGCGGTCGGTCTGATCCTCGAGTTCGCGCGTCGCACCACCGGCTGGTTCATCCCGGTGCTGTGTCTGATCGCGCTGACCTACGTGGCCTGGTGGGGCAAGTATGTCGGTGGCGTGTTCAACTTCCCGGGCCTGACCTGGGAGACGGTGCTGTTCAGAAGCTTCATCGGCGGCGAAGGGATGCTGGGCTCCATCGCGCGCATCTCCTGGTCCTACGTGTTCATGTTCATCCTGTTCGGGGCCTTTCTGGTCAAGTCCGGCGCGGGTGACTTCATCATCGATCTGGCGCGCTGCGCGGCGGGTCGCTTCAAGGGCGGGCCGGGCTTCGTGGCGGTGTTCGCCTCCGGCCTGATGGGCTCGGTGTCCGGCTCGAGTGTCGCCAACACCGTCTCCACCGGCGTGATCACGATTCCGCTGATGCGCCGTGCCGGCTTCCCGGCGCGCTTCGCGGCAGGCGTCGAGGCCGCTGCCTCGACCGGTGGCCAGCTGATGCCGCCGGTGATGGGCGCAGGTGCCTTCATCATGGCGTCCTACACTCAGGTGCCGTACCTGACCATCGTCGGCGTGGCCGCCTTGCCGGCGCTGCTCTACTTCCTGTCGGTGGCCATGTTCGTGCGCATCGAGGCCAAGCGCTCCGACGCCACGGCGCTGGATGACCCGCAGGGCCCGCGTCTCAAGGACGTGCTCAAGGATGGCTGGCACTATCTGGCACCGCTGTTCGTGCTGGTCGGCGCGCTGATCTACGGCTTCACGCCGACCTACGCCGCCGGCATCGCGATCCTGTCCGTCATCGCGGCCTCGTGGCTGTCGAAGAATCCGATGAAGCTCGGTGACATCATCGAGGCGATGCTGGCCGGGGTGCGCAACATGACCACCACCGCGATCCTGCTGATCACCGTCGGCCTGATCGTCAACGTCGTCTCCACCACCGGTATCGGCAACACCTTCTCGCTGATGATCACCGACTGGGCGGGTGGCAGCCTGCTGATCACCATCATCCTGATCGCGCTGGCGTCATTGATTCTGGGCATGGGCCTGCCGGTGACGGCGTCCTATATCGTGCTGGGCACGCTGTCCGCCCCGGCGCTCTACAACCTGATCGCCCATTCCCAGCTGGTGGATCTGCTGGCGGCGGGCAACCTGCCGGAGCAGGCCAAGGCCATCTTCATGCTGGCTGCACCGGACAAGCTGGACCTGCTGGGCGCGCCGATGAGCATGGACGCCGCCCGCGAACTGCTGGCACTGGTGCCGGATACCTTCCAGAGCCAGCTGTATGAGCAGGCGCTGTCGCCGCACGTGCTGACCATGGCGCTGGTGAGTGCCCACATGATCATCTTCTGGCTGTCCCAGGATTCCAACGTCACGCCGCCGGTCTGCCTGACCGCCTTCGCGGCAGCCGCGATCGCCCGCACACCGCCGATGAAGACCGGCCTGATGGCCTGGAAGATCGCCAAGGGCCTCTACATCGTGCCGCTGCTGTTCGCCTGGAGCCCGCTGATCTCCGGTGATATCGGCGAGATGCTGACGGTGTTCGTGTTCGCGCTGTTCGGGATCTACGCCATCGTCGCGGGCCTGGAAGGCTATCTGGAGCACGAACTGCCCTGGTGGCTGCGTCTGGCGATGTTCCCGCTCGGTGCACTGATGCTGTGGCCGCATGGTCAGCTGACCTACGACCTCGCGGGTCTGGTCATCTTCCTGGGCGTGCTGACCTACAGCGTGCGTCAGAGTGGCCGGCAGGAAGCGCTGGCGCACTGAGCCAGGCGTGTCGGATGAGCGCCAGACGCGTCAGTCCATGTGTCTGAAGCAGGCGTGACGCGACGCGATATGCTATGAACGATGCCCGGCATCACTTTCCCCCGCTCAGTCGCGAGGGTGGTGTGTCGGGCATCGCGCGCTCTGGGGCCTGTCCGCCTCGGGCGTCTTCACTCAACGGGATGGCGGGACAAGGAATGTCGGCATGATGTCGGATGTTGCAGGGCTGACCAGCGGCCTTGATCTGATCAGCGTAGTGGCGCTGATCGCACTGGGTGGCGTGGCCGGTTTCATCAATGTGCTGTCGGCGGGTGGCTCGATGCTGACGCTGCCATTGCTGATGTTTCTCGGTCTGCCACCTGCGCAGGCCAATGCCACCAACCGCGTGGCGATCGCGTTGCAGAGTGCGACCGCGACCAGCACCTTCCTCAAGGCGGGCGCGCACAACATGGGGGTGGCCTGGCGGCTGGCCGTACCCGCCGTGGCAGGCGCCATGCTGGGCGCCTGGCTGGCGACCCGCATCAGTGCCGAGGCCTTCGAGAGCGTCCTGATCGTGGTGATGGTGGTGTGTTCGATCATGATGCTGCTGCCGACGCCGCGCATCGACACCCGTGAACTGACGCCGGAGCGCATCACGCCCGTGGTGTTGCTGGCGATGTTCGGCATCGGCATTTATGGTGGCTTCATCCAGGTCGGTGTCGGCGTGCTGTTCATCGTGGTGCTCTACCGGTTGCTCAAGATCGACCTGACCCAGGTCAACGTCTTCAAGGTCTTCATCGTGTTGATGTATACCCTGCCGGCGCTGGCGGTGTTCGTGTTCGATGGTCAGGTGCGCTGGGCCTACGGTCTGGTGCTGGCGGTCGGCAACATGAGCGGCGCCTTCCTCGGCGCGCGGGTCAACATGAGTCCCGCGGGTGCGCGGTGGGTCAAGTGGCTGACGGTCGCGGTCATCTTCATCATCGTGCTCAAGCTGGCGCTGACCTGATGCTGGCCTGATGCTGACCTTATGTTAGACACGGAGTAAGCTCGCGGTAATCTGAGCGAAATGCCAGTCTGTCCCGTCGACACACCGGCACGCCGCTCACCCCCTATTCATGATGGCGCCGAGCCCGGCTATGGCGTCTCTTCCTTCATCGTTCAGGAGTCTTTCCTCATGCAAGCCATGGTCATCGAGCAGTACGGCGGTCCCGAAGTGTTCGTCGAGCGCGAACTGGAGACCCCGACACCGGCGCGGGGGCAGGTGCGTATCAAGGTGACGGCTTCCAGCATCAACCCCATCGAGACCAAGCTGCGCAGCGGGCTGGTCAAGTCGCACCCGGAATTCCCGGCCATTCTCAATGGCGATGTCTCCGGGGTGATCGATGCCGTCGGCGAAGGCGTGTCGGACTTCTCCGTCGGGGATGAAGTGCTGGGTTGTGCCGGTGGCGTGAAGGGCTGGCAGGGCGCTCTGGCGGACTACATGGTCGCCGACACCCGTGTGATCGTGAAGCGTCCGAGTCTGGCAGCGCTGACGCTGGAAGAGTGTGCGGCCTTGCCGCTGGTATTCCTGACGGCCTGGACGGCGCTGGTCTCGCGCGGTCAGATCAAGGAAGGCGAGCACGTGCTGATCCACGCCGGCACCGGCGGCGTCGGCCATGTCGCGGTACAGATCGCCAAGTATCTCGGCGCGCATGTCACCACCACCGTGTCCAGCGAAGCCAAGGCGGACCTGGCACGCCAGCTGGGCGCCGACGAGATCATCAACTACCGCGAGGAAGCGGTCGCGGACTACGTGACGCGCCTGACCTCCGGGCGTGGCTTCGATCTGGTCTTCGACACCGTCGGTGGCGACAACCTGGATCGCTCCATCGAGGCCACCGCGACCTCCGGTCGTCTGTGCTCCATCAATACCCGCTCGACCCACGACCTGACCCAGCTGCACTCCAAGAACCTGTCGCTGCACGTCATCTTCCGCTCGGTACCGCTGCTGACCGGTATCGGCATGGACGACCAGCCGGAACTGCTCAACGCCCTGAGCGAGATGCTGGAGGCCGGTGCGGTACGTCCGCTGCTCGACGAGCACCAGTTCAGCTTCCGTGACGTCGCCAAGGCGCATGAGCTGCTGGAGTCCGGCGAGGCGCTGGGCAAGATTCTGCTGGTAAATCGTTGAGTATTGGCACCTTCGGTCAGTGAGGGTGTCTCACCTTCATTGGCCGTTGATCAGGAAGAGAAGTGATGAGAATGACGCGTTTGATGGTGGCTGCCCTGTTGGTGGCCAGTGTGAGTCTGGCCGGCTGCAATACCGTGGCCGGTTTCGGCAAGGACCTGGAGCATCTGGGCGGTTCGATCGACAACGCCGCCAGCTGATTGCCCGAGAGAGAGGAATGCCCATGCGACGATTCATGATGATGACTGGCACCGCGCTGCTGTTCGGCCTGCTGTTGGGTGGCTGCAATACCGTGGAAGGTTTCGGGGAAGATCTCGAACACCTTGGGGGTTCCATCGAGGAATCGGCCAGTTGATGGCACTGTCCATGACATGGGCGGCGAGTGAACAAAACATGAATCTCACCCCTTGAAAGCCCATGGGGCGTCCCAAGGTATGAGGGTAGAGGCGCAGGAACTGGCGTCTTTACGAGATTTCTCGATATTCACTACCGCAAGGAGCATGACCATGTCCCGCACCATTGCACTCATCTTCGCCTCTTTCTTCACTCTGGCCGCGCTTTCTGGCTGCAACACCGTTGACGGTGCCGGCCAGGATGTCGAGCATGCTGGCGAAGCTGTCCAGGACGCCGCTCAATAAGCGACGCCCCGGATAGTGGTGATATCCAACGCCCGGCCATCGCGCCGGGCGTTTTCGTGTCTGATCGCCAGACATGCAGGCGTGCTGACTGACGGGCCGCCTTGCGTCATCATGGCGCTGACGGCATGCGCCCTCAGCGTGCGTCACTCCCGCCACCGCGAGCCAAGGGCCCGACATGGATCATCGACAGTTGAGTTTTCTGGTCGCGCTGGCCAGTGAGCGCCATTTCGGTCGCGCAGCGCGGGTCTGTCATGTCACCCAGCCGACGCTGTCGGCGCGCCTCAAGCAGCTCGAGGAGGAGCTGGGCACGGCGCTGATATTGCGCGGCCATCGCTTCGAGGGCTTCACGCCGGAAGGGGAGCGCGTGCTGACCCACGCACGGCGCATTCTCGCCGAGCTGGATGAGCTCAAGGGAGACCTGTCGCCGGACGCGGTGCTGACCGGCCGCCTGTCACTGGGCGTGGTGCCGTCGGCGCTGGCGGCGGTCGGCGAGTTTCTGCCGCGGCTGCGCGAGGCCTTCCCGCAGCTCTCGCTGCGCCTGCGCGAGCTGTCGACCTCATCGCTGGCCCAGGGACTCGAGGATGGCGAGCTGGATCTTGCGGTCGGCTACCCTGCGGCGCCGGCCATGAGCGGCTTCGCCTGTCGACCGCTCTATCAGGAGCATTCGGCGTTGATCGCCAGTCAGACGCATTTCCGCCTGCCCGACGCGCCGCAGTGGGAGTGCCTGCGTGACTATCCGCTGGTGTTGCTGACGCCGGAGATGCAGCAGCGGCGACGCCTCAATCAGCAGTTCGAGCTGCTGGGACTGCAGCCCTCGCCCTTGTTGGAGGCCAATTCGATTTCCGGCCTCGGCGTGATGCTGGAGGCTGGCCTGGGAGTCAGCGTGCTGGCGGAGAACCTGGCCGATTCGCGGCTTGGTGAAGGGCTG
>NZ_CFDJES010000067.1:10008-16155 GCF_983723665.1 Cobetia sp.
CGGGCGGCTTCACGCTGCTGCTGCTTGGCATCGCGCCGTGCCTGCATCTGGGCGACGGCGTCCATGCCCAGATGGGCTTCGCCACGTTCTCTGGCGAGGCGAATCTGGTTCTCGCGCTCGGCGAAGCGCGCCTTCTGGGCGTCGCTCAGCTTGTCGTAGCAACGCGGGCAGCTGACGCCTTTCTGGTAGCGCTCGCTCTGCTTGTCTTCCTCGGTGATCGGCAGGCGGCAGGCATGGCACTGATCGTACTGGCCGGGGCGCAGCTGATGGTCGACGGTGACGCGCTCATCGAACACGAAGCACTCGCCCTGCCACAGCGTCTCTTCCTCGGGCACCTCTTCCAGGTACTTCAGGATACCGCCCTTGAGGTGATAGACCTCATCGAAGCCCTGCTCCTTGAGATAGGCCGTGGACTTCTCGCAGCGGATGCCGCCGGTGCAGAACATCGCCACCTTGCGGTGCTGTGTCGGGTCCAGCTCGCGCGAGACGTAGTCCGGGAAATCACGGAAGGCAGTGGTGTTCGGGTTGACGGCACCGGCGAAGGTCCCCACTTCCACTTCATAGTCATTGCGCGTGTCGATCAGCAGCACCTCAGGATCGGAAATCAGCGCATTCCAGTCCTTCGGCTCCACATAGGTCCCGACGGTGTGACGCGGGTCGATGCCCTCGACGCCCATGGTGACGATCTCGCGCTTGAGCTTGACCTTGGCGCGCAGGAAGGGAGCCTGCTCGGCCAGTGACTGCTTGGTGTCGAGCTCGGCCAGACGCGGGTCGCTGGTCAGCCAGGCGAGCAGCGCATCGATGCCGGCGCGTGAGCCGGACACGGTGCCGTTGATGCCTTCGCGGGCCAGCAGCAGGGTGCCGCGGATGGCGTGCTCGTTCATCACCGCCAGCAGCGGGTCGCGCAGCGCCTCGAAGTCCTCGAGGGTGACGAACTTGTAGAGCGCGCAGACCACATGCTGCGGCGCCAGCGGGCTGGGGCGGGCGGAGGCAGACGTGCTGGTCAGCTGCGGGGCGCTGGCCTGATCAGATGCGGCAGTCAGGTCGGGAGTGTCGGTCATGCGAAGGTCCTCATGCGGGCCGGAACGTAAATCCGGAGCAGGATGATCGAGAGATGAGAGCGGCCGGCGGATAGCGCGACAGCAGGCGCACCCTCAAGGGTCGGCGACGCATTTTACGCGACTCGCGCGCGAATTTCTCGCCCGCCGCGATGGCCCGCATGCCTGTCACCGGCCGGACGTCATCTTCATTGGCGGTGTCTATCAATTGGCGGCTCGGCTCAATTGGTCGCCCTCATGGCATGGCGGTAGGATATTCCCATATTGCGCAGAGGTCGGGTGAGGGTTGCGCGCACCTTTCTCGCCACGCATCTGCGCCACGGAGAGCCGTAATGAAAGATTCGCTCTATCAACAGGCGCCAGGCGCTGCAGGCTATGCGGATGCCCGCGAGGTGCCGCTGCGCGAGCTGGATGGCCCATCGGAGCTACCGGTGAGTCTGGCGCTCAATGACACCGCGATGGGCACCTTGCTGGCCAGTCCAGAGGCCCTTGAGCCGCTGGCGCTGGGGCATGCCTTCACCGCGGGCTGGATCACGCGGCGTGACGAGGTCTCGGCGATCCATCTCTCGCGGCTGCGTCATGGGCTGGCGGTGCGCCTTGAGGTCAGTGACTCGCTGGCGCGCAAGGCCGAGCGTCATCAGCGGCGTGAGAGCAGTGTCTCGAGCTGCGGCGCCTGTGGCGTGCAGGACGAAGCGGAGCTGATGGCGGGACTCATGCGTCTGCCGCCACGAGCAGCGCTGGCGCCCGATGCGCTGATGCGTGGGCTGGAACGCCTGGAGCGCGCCACGCGCCGCGGCATGCATCTGGCGCTGGGGCTGGACGCCGAAGGCGGTCTGATCTCGCAGGGCGCCGATATCGGTCGCCACAATGCGCTGGACCGCGTGATCGGCATGAGTCTCGACAGCGGTGTGTGGCCCGAGGCCTTGCTGGTGTCGAGCCGCTGCAGCCTGGAGCTGGTGCAGAAGACCATCCGTGCGCGCATTCCGACCCTGATCACCCTCGCGGTGCCCTCGCGACTCGCCGTCGAGACCGCCCGCGCCTGCGACCTCAATCTGATCTGTGCCCACCGCGGGCGTCGACTCGAACTGCTCAGCGGTCACGCTGATCGCCCCCGTTCATCCTAGCCAGTGGATCCTGACATGACCGACATTGCTGCCCCCGAGATCGAGACGCCTGCGTCTGCCAGCCTGCCCCGCGAGGATGCGCAACAGACGCGTCATCCGCGCATTGCCGCCTATTCCGGGCCGGCGGGTGGCTGGGGCGCACTCAAGAGCGTCGGTCAGCATGTCAGTCACTCCAGGGCGCCGTGGAAGAGCGTGCGCTCCCTGCTCAAGGCCAATCAGGACAAGGGCTTCGACTGCCCCGGCTGTGCCTGGGGAGACCCGGAACACGGCTCCTCCTTCGAATTCTGCGAGAACGGCGCCAAGGCGGTGGCCTGGGAAGTGACCGCCAAGCGGGTCACGCCGCGCTTCTTCGCGCAGCACACCGTCACGGAGCTGCTGGGCTGGGACGACTTCATGCTCGAGGATCAGGGGCGTCTGACCGAACCGATGCGCTACGACGCGGCCAGTGATCGCTATACGCCGATCAGCTGGGACGCGGCCTTCGAGCTTGTCGCCGAGCACCTCAGCGCGCTGACGTCGCCGGATGAGGCGCTGTTCTATACCTCGGGGCGTGCCAGCAACGAGGCGGCCTATCTCTACCAGCTGTTCGTGCGTCTGTTCGGCACCAACAATTTCCCTGACTGCTCCAACATGTGCCACGAGGCCAGCGGTGTCGGCATGAAGGCGAGCCTCGGCGTCGGCAAGGGCACGGTGCTGCTGGAGGACTTCGAGCACGCCGATGCCATCTTCGTGTTCGGTCAGAACCCCGGCACCAATCACCCGCGCATGCTGGGTGATCTGCGGCGTGCCTCACGGCGTGGCGCACGCATCGTCAGCTTCAATCCGCTGCGTGAGCGGGGGCTGGAGCGCTTTGCCGACCCGCAGTCGCCGCTGGAGATGATGACCCTCTCCAGCCAGCCCATCAGCCATCGCTATTACCAGCCACGCATGGGCGGCGACATGGCGGCGGTGCGCGGCATGGCCAAGGCGCTGTTCGCGATGGAGGCGCGGGGCGAATTCACGCGCGCCGCCAGCTTCATCGAGGCGCATACCCGGGGCGTCGAGGCCTGGCAGGCGCTGGTCGAGGCGACCGAGTGGGCAACCCTCGAGGACCAGTCCGGCCTGACGCGCGCTCAGCTCGAGGAGGCGGCCGCCATCTTCGCCAGTGCCGACAACGTCATCTGCACCTGGGCGATGGGCATCACCCAGCATCTGCATGCCGTCGAGAGTGTGCGCGAGATCGTCAATCTGCTGTTGCTCGGGGGGCACTTCGGCCGTCCCGGTGCCGGTGCCTGTCCGGTGCGTGGCCATTCCAACGTCCAGGGCGATCGCACCATGGGTATCGACGAGAAGGCGCCCGCCTGGCTGATCGAGGCGCTGGAAGCGCGCTACGGCGTCAGCATGCCGCGTGCGCAGGGCTACAACACCGTGGAGAGCCTGGCGGCGCTGGAGCAGGGCAAGGCGAAGACCTTCATCGCGCTGGGTGGCAACTTCACGCGTGCCACGCCGGACAGCGAGCGGACCGAGGCCGCGATGCGCAACCTCGAGCTCAACGTCCAGATCAGCACCAAGCTCAACCGCAGTCATCTGGTGATGGGCAAGCAGACCGATGCGCTGATTCTGCCGTGTCTCGGTCGCAGCGAGATCGATCGCTCCTCGCAGGTGGCTTCCCAGCACATCAGCGTCGAGGACTCGATGTCGATGGTGCACTCCAGTGCCGGCATCAAGGCACCGGCCAGCCCTGAATTGCGCTCCGAGCCCGGCATCATCGCGGCGATCGCGCGTGCCACCCTGGCGCGCGTGCTGCCGGCGCGAGGTATCAGTGATCCGGTCGATTGGCAGGCCCTGAGCGAGAACTATGATCTGATCCGTGACGAGATCGCGGCGGTCATCCCCGGCTTCGCGGACTTCAATGCGCGGCTGGCACACAAGCGCGGCTTCCACCTCGCCAATCCGGTTCGCGAGCTTGCCTTCCCGACCTCCAGCGGCCTGGCCGAGTTCTCGCACATGCCGCTGCCGGAGTCGGTGATGCATCAACAGCTGGCGCGGCGTGACGGCTGGCTGACGCTGCAGACCATGCGCAGCCACGATCAGTACAACACCACCGTCTACGGCTACAACGACCGCTATCGTGGCGTGTCCGGTCAGCGGCGGGTGATCTTCATCAATGGCGAAGACCTGGCGCGGCTGGGGCTGGCCGACGGTGATTGGGTCGACATGCTCGGCGAGCCGCGTCCGGACGGCAGCGAGCGACGTGCGCCACAGTTCCGTCTGGTCGAGTACGACATCCCGGCCGGTTGCATCGGGGCCTACTATCCGGAAACCAACGTGCTGGTCGCGTTGGAAAGCCACGGCGCTGATACCGGCACGCCATCCTCCAAGGCGGTGCCCGTGCGTCTGGAGCGCAGTTCACGCATCGCCTGATGGCGCGAGACGCCAGCAGCAGGGTGCATGCATCACCACACTGCCGTGCCGCGAGGAGACTCGTCGCGCGGCAGTCGTGTGTCTAGAATATTCCCGTGCGCCGAGCCAGCTACGCTCGGCACACGTCTTTTCCGTCCTCAGTGCTGCCCCAACCACCGTTCAAGAGAGTGATCCATGCAATATCTGCACACCATGCTGCGTATCCGTGATGTCGACGCTTCACTGCATTTCTTCCGTGACCTGCTCGGCATGGTCGAGATCTCGCGCAAGGATTCCGAGAAGGGCCGCTTCACGCTGATCTTCCTGGCAGCCCCGCAGGATGCCGAACGTGCCCGCGAGATGCAGGCGCCGATGCTGGAACTGACCCATAACTGGGACCCGGAAGAATACGAAGGTGGGCGCAACTTCGGCCATCTGGCCTATCGCGTCGAGGATATCTACGCTACCTGTCAGCATCTGATGGACAACGGCGTGACCATCAATCGCCCGCCGCGTGACGGCCACATGGCATTCGTGAAGAGCCCGGATGGGATTTCGCTGGAGCTGCTGCAGGCCGGTGACGCCCTTGCGCCGCAGGAACCCTGGGCCTCCATGAGCAACACGGGCAGCTGGTAAGCAAGCAAGGCCGCATGTTGACGTGTGCGTAAGCGTCGCATCCAGGCAACGCAATAGCCGAATTATGACTGGTGCATCGCCCAGCAGGGCTTATGATGTAATGAAGTTCATAAGCCCCGTAGCATGATGTGTGACATGTCGTGCTCGGCCTTTGTGGAGTGCCATCGCGGCAGGCAGCTATACCTTCTTCCTTTCTCTTGCTGCCCGCCTGCCGCGATGTTGCACCTCCTTGAGTCGCGTGAGGGACCGCCACGCGGACACTGCCTAGCTGGCAAGGATTGCCTGATGCCGAGAGTCATAAGCGCCTGGCTACGTCATGAGCCACGATTGCTCGCCGTGGAGCATCGTCGTTTCTACCATGCCTATCTTTGGGTCTATCTGATGCTGATGGGCCTCTTCGTGTTGTGGGTTCCCTTCTTCACTCTCTTCAACGAGTCGCGGCTGGCATTCGCCAGCGGCATCATGGCGCTCGTGTCCGTGCTGGGCGTGATGCTGCACCGGGCGCATCAGTTGACGCTGGGCCTGGCCCTGATGATGAGCGCCTTGACGCTGATGGCCTGGCTCTCGGTTTTCTGCTTCGGGCTCTCGGCGGGCTATGAGTACTATTTCTTCATCGTGATGGCCGGCATCCACCTGGCCCCGCTGGCGGCGCGTGTTCGAGTGGTGACGACACTGATGCTGTTCATGGCGGCTGTCTCGGCACTGATGGTCTCGCCAGTCCTGCATGAGGGCGGCGTCCTGTCGGCCTGGGTGCTGCAATCGACCAATCTGTTCGCGGTCTTTCTGATGATGGTCACCTTCCTGTGGCGCATGCTGGCACTTACCGAACATTTCGAGCGTCAGTATCTGAAGGATGCCAGTCGTGATGAGTTGACCGAATTGCTCAATCGCCGCCAGATATTGCGCCACGCCGAGGACTGGTGGCGTGACGGAGTGCCCTGTGCGGT
>NZ_CFDJES010000068.1:0-16052 GCF_983723665.1 Cobetia sp.
GCCATGTCGGCGTGCATGCTCAGCAGGCGCTGGTGCTGGTGCACTTCGGCGAGGGCGCCGTCACGGAGCTGCTGGCACTGGCGCAGGAGGTGCGTGAGGCAGTCCACACCCGCTTCGGGGTCTGGCTCGAGCAGGAGCCGCGGGAGCTGGGGATGATGCCTGAAGGGTGAGGCCCGAGGGCTGAGGCCCAGAGTCGTGCACACGAGACCTGCGCTGAAGTGAAGGCACGCACACCAAGCGCTGAAAATAGCATGCACTGAAAACAAGAACGCCCCGCAGGCTTGCCTGCGGGGCGTTCTTGTTTTCATCTGACTTGCTGCTCAACGGGAGCGGCTGGCAGACCTTGGCATAGACCCTGGCTAGACCCTGTCTTGCTGCCTTTCTGGCGCCCCCTTCAGCGCTTGTGGCTGAAATGGGCGTCAGAGTGACGGCAGGGGCAGGGCGCCAGCCTCAGGACTCAGTGAGACGTGTTGCTGTCATCCTGAGCGGTCGTGTCCTGAGTCTCTGCGCTGGCCTGTTGTGCAGCAGCACGTTCGGCAGCTTCACGCTCACGACGACGCACTTCGCGCGGATCGTTGTAGGCGCGTTCGCCACGGCGACGGCGGGTCTCGGTGGCTGGCTGCGTGCTGTCCTGCTGCACGCCTTCTGCCGCTGTCATCTCGCCTTGCTCGCTCGGTGCCTGCTTGTGCTCGCTGTCAGCGACTTCCCCTGTATGGGAGTCGTCGCTCACGGCTTGCGCCACGGCGACATTGTCGTGACGTTCGGCAGTCGCGAACGCTGCCTCGGCCGGCGCATTCTCGACGCTGGCGCTGACGTTGACGGCGCTTTCGGCACCTTCAGCAGTAGCATCAGAGCCGTCAGCAGAATCAGAGCCTTCAGCTGATTGAGAGCCTTCAGCTGATTGAGAGCCTTCCGTAGCTTCAGCGACAGTATCTGCGGTGCGCTCAGTGCTGACGGCAGGCTCAATCTCTGTGCTGGCCACTTCAGTAGCGCTAGCGCTTTGCGTCACCTTCGACTCGCTGGTCTCAGTCTGCTGAGGAGTCTCTTCGTGCGCGGCCTCCTGTACAGGCTGTTCAGCGGCGGCTGCTTCCACGGCAGGTTCTTCCACGGCAGGTTCTTCCGCCACAGGCTGCGCAGGCTGGCTGGCAGTGTCGGCTTCAGCGGCGATCGCTTCCTCTGCTTCAGCGACAGGTGCCTGAGCTTCGGTCTGCTCGGCAGCTTGCGCTTCGGCGGCCGGTGCCTGGACGCCTTGCTCGGCGACGGCTGGCGCTTCAGACACAGCGGCTTCGCTGGTCACGCTTTCCTTCAGCGACTGCTCATCGGCCGCGGCTTCCGGCGCGACTTCTGCCGCGGTGACGGCCGGCGTGTCGACGGCGTCGTCAGCTGCGCTGGCCTGCGGCTGGTGCACGCTTGGCTGCTGGACGGCATGCTGCTCAGTGCGCTGGGCGGCGTGTTGCTCAGTCTTCTGCGCCTGGTGAGCGTCGGTGACAGGCGCTTCGGACGCCTCTTCGACTGGTGCTTCGACAGGTACTTCGACGACCGGCTCGGGCACTTCCGCTGTCGCTGGCTCAGACTCAGACGCTTGCGCATCGGATGCCGCTGACTCAGGCGCTACCGTCTCTTTCAGCGCCTCGTTGCTCGGCTCGCTGACTTCCGGTGCAACGGCAGCCGTGAGGTCTGCGCTGGCAGACTGCTTGGCGCTGGCCGGCGCGTCCTGTGCCGCGGTGCTGTTTTCACCCTGCGGAGCACTGGTTTCAGCCTGCGGAGCGCTGTCGTCGCCTTGCGGGGTAGCGGTGGTGGCGCTGATGGCTTCGGCACCTTCCTCGGCAATGGCCGGCACCGCAGCGGCGGCTGCCGGAGCAGCGGCGGCCTGCGGGCCTGCCAGCGTCATGGCCTTGAGCGACTTCTGCTCTTCGACCGCCTGCGGGTTCAGAGCATGCTGACGGCTGCGCACACGCGGGTTGTTGCGGGTCTGCTGGTCTTCGCTGCTGACCTGCTGTTCCACCTGCTCGGCCTGTTCGGCCGCCTTGATGGACTCGCGTGCCTGCTTGCTGTCGACCTGCTCGGCCTTGTCAGTCTTGGCCGGCTTTTCACCACGGGCCGGCTTGTCGCTGCGCTTGCCGGAATCGCGCTTGCTGGCGTTGTCGGCCTTGGCGTTCTGGCTGTCGCTGCTCCTGGCTTCGGCTTTCGGGCTGTTGTCAGCCTGCGGCGTCTGCTCCGGTTCGGCCTGCGGCTTGCTGTCGTTGGTGACGATTTCCTGCTGGCTGTCCTGACGCGACTCGTTGGACTTGCGACGGTTGCCACGGTCGTTGCGCTGACGGCGCTTGTTGTTGCTGCGGCCATCGTTCTGGCTGCTGCTGTCAGCGTCGTTGCCACGGGAATCGTTGCCGCTGTTGCGTGACTCGCCATCGTTGTTGCGTGACGCGTTGTCATTGCGACGACGGGAGTCCTTGCGGTTGTCATCACGCTCATTGCCACGGCCGTCGTTGCTGCGGTCGTTGTTGCGGTCGTTGCTACGTTCAGCGTTGCGGCCATTGCGGGAGTCGTTGCGAGCCGCTGCCGGAGCGCTGGCTTCACTGACGGTCTCGCGACGCTCGCGGGCCTTTTCCAGTGCCTTGCGGGCTTCGCTGGACTTGGCCGGCACGGCGGTGTCGCTGTCATTGCCCAGCAGGCGGCTGAAGCCTCGGGCCAAGCGCGACAGCAGGCCGCCACCGGCGGCCGGAGCGGCAGTCCTGGCGGGAGTCTGGGCTGAAGGCTGCGCCACGACTTCCTGCTTGCTGGCCTGAGCGCGGGTGTCATTGCCCTGGCTCGAACGGTTGCCCTGACGGTTGTCATTGCGCGAGCTCTGACGGCTGTCGTTGCGGCCTTCGCTGCGAGTGTCATTACGAGACTCGTTGCGCGACTCCTGGCGGTTGCGACCGTTGCTGCTGCCGTTGCCGTTGCGACGACGATTGCCGTTGTTCTTGCCGTTGCCGTTGCGGCTATCGCTGTCATTGCTGCTGTCAGCGGTCTCGGCCACTGCGGCGGGCGCTGCGGCAGGCGCTTCCGGTGCGGCAACCGGGGCAGGCGTGGTGTGGGACACGCTCTTGACGGCTGCTTCAGTGCGCGCCGGCGGCTTGTCGAAGTTCGGATCCGGTTCCTTGCCGACTTCGGTCTCGACGGACAGCTCGAAGCTGGACTTGTCGGCACCGTCTTCATCGACGTGGTCATCACGCAGACGCACGACTTCGTAGTGCGGCGTGTCGAGTTCCGGGTTCGGCAGCAGCACGACATTCACGCCCTGACGACGTTCGATGTCGAACAGCGTGGCGCGTTTCTCGTTGAGCAGGTAGGTCGCGACCGGCACCGGCAGGATGGCGCGGATCTGCGAGCTGCGCTCCTTCATGGCCTCTTCTTCGATCAGACGCATGATGGAGAGCGCCATGGAGCGCACGTCACGGATGGTGCCCTGGCCGTCACAACGCGGGCAGACCACGCCGCTGGTCTCGCCCAGTGAGGGGCGCAGACGCTGACGCGACATTTCCATCAGGCCGAAGCGTGAGATGCGACCGATCTGGACGCGAGCGCGGTCAATCTTGAGCGCGTCGCGCACACGATTCTCGACCTCACGCTGGTTGCGTGCCGGCGTCATGTCGATGAAATCGATCACCACCAGGCCGCCGATGTCGCGCAGACGCAGCTGGCGGGCGATCTCGTCGGAGGCCTCCAGGTTGGTCTGCAGCGCGGTTTCCTCGATATCACTGCCGCGGGTGGCGCGAGCGGAGTTGATATCGATGGAGACGAGGGCTTCGGTGTGGTCGATGACGATGGCGCCACCGGAGGGCAGCTTCACTTCACGCTGGTAGGCGGTCTCGATCTGGGATTCGATCTGGAAGCGCGAGAACAGCGGCACGTCGTCTTCGTAGAGCTTGATCTTCTGCTGGTAGCTCGGCATCACCTGACGCACGAAGGACAGCGCTTCTTCCTGGACTTCCGGAGAGTCGATCAGCACCTCACCGATGTCATTGCGCAGGTAGTCGCGCATGGCACGGATGATGACGTTGGATTCACGGTAGATCAGGAAGGGGGCAGGGCGGCTGGAAGCGGCCTTGGTCACCGCGTCCCACACCTGGGCGAGATAGTCGAGGTCCCACTGCAGCTCTTCGGCGCTCTTGCCGATGCCGGCGGTGCGCACGATGACGCCCATCTTGTCCGGCAGGGTCAGGCTGTTCATCGCTTCCTTCAGCTGAGCGCGCTCTTCGCCCTCGATACGGCGGGAGATGCCACCGGCACGCGGGTTGTTGGGCATCAGCACGAGGAAGCGGCCGGCCAGACTGATGAAGGTGGTCAGGGCGGCGCCCTTGTTGCCACGTTCTTCCTTGTCGACCTGGACGATGACTTCCTGGCCTTCCTTGAGCACTTCACGAATGTTGGGACGGCCCTGGCCGGGGTCCTTGGAGAAGTACTCGCGGGAGATTTCCTTGAGCGGCAGGAAGCCGTGGCGCTCGGCGCCGAAGTCGACGAAGCAGGCTTCGAGGCTGGGCTCGATGCGGGTGATCTTGCCGCGGTAGATATTGGCTTTCTTCTGTTCGCGGGCGCCGGACTCGATGTCGAGATCGTAAAGGCGTTGTCCGTCGACCAGTGCGACGCGCAGCTCTTCCGGCTGGGTCGCGTTGATGAGCATCCGTTTCATGTCGTCTCGCTAGACTGGGCGTGCCGAAGGGCAGCCGCATTGTGCGTCGGCGACGAGGAACCGTTTTCCGCTTCGTGTTGTGCTCAGCGCATGTCGTGGAATGCGTTTTTCGCATGCAGGCAAGTCCGTGGACGGGCCACATGCGGCATGATCATGTTGAGTACTTGGAAGAGGCAGGACGTGTTGCGGGGATTTGTACTCCTCCGGCCCTGCGGTCTCTTCCCTAACACCTGGCATTTGCCGATTCATCGACGCCGGCCTTCGGCACGGATATCGAATGATTACCCGGGCTTCATGCCCGAGCGGTCTTGTGTCGTTGGCCCATGAATGACTGGGCGTCTTGCTGTCTTGCCTGCGCAGGCGGCTTTCGGGCTCCCGCGACATCATCTCGTGGAGTCTGCAACGAAGGCTCGAAGGGCGATTGCGCTGCGGCGCGCGGCGTCATGCGTTCCGCGCCCGCTGATATCGTCATCAGGTCCTGTGAGACCTGAGCGACATCGATGTTTTGCGTCAGCTGTTGGTCTGGCCACTGGCCGCGAATGACTGTCCTTGGGGCGGCCTTCGCTGCCTGTGATTGACAGGTGCGATGCGCGGGACAGCACGCTACCGACAGGGTAGATGACAACAGGGTGCTTGCGTGACCTGCACGGTGCTGATGTCGGTGCGCGTTGCTTCATTGCGGGCCATCTGACCCTCTCCGCCGGCGTGAAGCACCTTGTTGAAGTGCCGGGTGCGCCGTTTTTCCGGCCGCTGTGACAGGGCTGCGGAGACGATGATCGGGCATATAGAGAAGGCCCATCTCACTGCGCTCGAATATACCAGTAAAGGTATGTACCAGCAATTCAGCTGCCAGATCAAACGCTTCGCTACATCGCCCGAGATACGAGGCCCGGCGAGCCGCGGATGAGAGCGGCATATGGCACGATGATTCCCCATTGGTCGCATGACACCGTAGAATGACCGGTCTGAGTGCGCCCAGGCGCACGGCAACAAGATGAGCAGGCCGCGCGAAGGCGGGGCCGGAAAGGAGTGCGACATGGCCGAAGGCCAATCAGTCCAGTGGATCGAGGTTGCCCCGGAATTGGCCGGGCAGCGCATCGACAACTTTCTGCGTACCCGCCTCAAGGGCGCACCCAAGGCGTTGATCTATCGCATCGTGCGCAAGGGTGAAGTGCGCGTGAACAAGAAGCGCATCAAGGTCGATTACCGCCTGCAGGCGGGTGATCTGGTGCGGGTGCCGCCGCTGCGCCTCTCGCCGGAAGCCGCCGTGCAGGAGGTCAGTGACAATCTGCGCGAGGTGCTGGCGGGCTGCATCGTGCGCGAGACGGATGACTTCATGGTCATCAACAAGCCCTCGGGGCTTGCCGTGCACGGCGGCAGCGGCGTCAAGATCGGCCTGATCGAGGCCATGCGCCAGATTCGCGCCGACCTGCCGTTCCTGGAGCTGGTGCACCGCCTGGACCGTGATACCTCCGGCTGCATTCTGCTGGCCAAGTCGCGGGCTGCGCTGTTGCAGCTCAATGCCGACCTCAAGGCCCACAAGATGACCAAGCTGTATCTGGCGCTGGTCGAGGGGCGCTGGGATTCACGCCGCGATTATGTCAATGCGCCGCTGGAGCGCTATGACGGTGGCAATGGTGAGCGTCGGGTGCGTGTCGATGAGGCCGGCAAGACGGCCAGCACCCGCTACGCGGTGCGTGAGGCCTATCCGAGCATGACGCTGGTCGAGGCCGAGCCGATCACCGGGCGTACCCACCAGATTCGCGTGCATTCGGTGCATGCCGGCCACCCGCTGCTCGGCGATACCAAGTACGGCACCGAGCGCGGCAATGCCCTGGCGAAGAAGGTCGGGCTGGAGCGCCTGTTCCTGCATGCCGCCCAGCTCAGCTTTCCTGATCCGATCGACGGGCGAACCGTCACCGTGCGCGCGCCGCTGGACAAGCGGATGAAGCGCGTTCTCGCCACTGCCAGAGAGCTGGGAGCTCGTCATGACTGATCTCACCGCAGGACTTCCGCAGCCGCGCTATCGCCTGGTCATCTTCGACTGGGATGGCACCCTGATGGATTCCGAGGCGCGTATCGTCGACTGCCTGCAGGCGGCCTCACTGGCGACGGGCATGGGCGAGCTGCCTGCCCATGCGGCGCGCGACATCATCGGGCTCGGGCTGCCCGAAGCCATGGAGCGCCTGTTCCCGGGGGCGACGGCCGAGCAGTGCGAGGCGCTGGTCGCGGCCTACAAGGCGCATTTCGTGGCGGTCGATACCACGCCGCTGGACTTCTTCCCCGGTGTCGAGGCCGGCATCCAGCGTCTGCGTCGCCATCCCGAGCAGCTGCTGGCCGTCGCGACGGGCAAGAGCCGCCGCGGGCTGGACCGCATGTTCACGGCCCATGATTGCGGTGACTGGTTCCATGCCTCGCGCACCGCGGACCTGACGCTGTCCAAGCCGCACCCTCGCATGCTCGAGGAGTTGCTGGCCGAGCTGAACGTTGAGGCGCATGAGGCGCTGATGGTCGGCGATACCGAATATGATCTGGAAATGGCGCGTGCCCTTGGCATGCACAGTGTCGGTGTCGACTACGGCGTACACAGTGTGCCGCGCCTTGAGGCCTGTGCGCCGCAGCGTATCGTCTCGCATTTCGATGAATTGATGGATTGGCTGTACGTGGCCAGGTAACGGCCGCGATCGCCCAGCACAGGAGCAGCAATCGATGAGTGACAGGCCGCAGGATCCCTGGCGTGAAGGCGCGGGTGGCAAGGACGAGAGCGAAGCGGGCTTGAGCGGGCAGGGCATGAGTGAGCAGGGCATGAGTGGACAGGGCGCGGCTGACGCCTCCGAGCGAGAGGTGGACTGGCAGGCGCGCGAGCGTACCGCGCAGCTCGAGATGATGGACCGCTGGGTGCAGGGCGTGGTCACCGAGCAGCGTCGTTCGCGGCGCTGGAAGCTGTTCTTCCGCTTCCTGTTCGCGTTGCTGTTCATCGCCTCGATCGCGACCTCGGTGACTCTGTTCACGCTCGGCAGCCAGCCAGCGGCGCTGCCCGGCGAGCAGCATCTGGGCGTGGTGCGCGTGAAGGGCGTGATCGAAGCGGATGGCGAAGCCAATGCCGAGCGCATCATCAAGGGGCTGCGCGCGGCCTGGGAGTCACCGGTCTCCGTGGCGGTGGTGCTCGACATCAACTCGCCCGGTGGCAGCCCGGTGCAGTCCCAGCGCGTCTATGACGAGCTGATGCGGCTGCGCGAGCGGGGCGACAAGCCGGTGATCGCGGTGATTGAAGACCTGGGCGCCAGTGGTGCCTATTACATGGCGGCCGGCGCCGGCGAGATCATCGCGGCACCCTCGAGCCTGGTGGGCTCCATCGGCGTGATTTCCTCAAGCTTCGGGCTCAAGGGGCCGATGGAGAAGCTGGATATCGAGCGTCGCGTGTTCACGGCGGGAGACAACAAGGCGTTTCTTGATCCGTTCTCGGAAATCTCGCCGGACCAGCGTGCCTTCTGGCAGAGCGTGCTGGCCACGACGCACCAGCAGTTCATCGCGGCGGTCAAGGCCGGGCGCGGTGAGCGCCTCAAGGACGATCCCGAGCTGTTCTCGGGGCTGATCTGGACCGGCGAGCAGGCGCGGGGGCTGGGGCTGGTCGATCGTACCGGCACGCTGGAAGAGCTGGCAGCGGAGCTGACGCCAGAGGCGGAGCTGCACGATTACACGCCGCGTCAGGACCCCTTCGAGCGCTTCACGCGGCGCTTCGCCGGTGTGATGGTCAGTGCGATGGGGCTCGAGACGACGGTGTCGCCGGTCAGCTACCGCCTGCCCTGGTAGGCGAGCCAGGGCCGCAGCCCTCGTCGCTCAGGGCTGCGGTGTCTCTCGGGGGCGCGGTGCCTCTCAGGGTTAAGGTGTCTCTCAGAATCACGGCGCATCCAGCAGAGGGTCGACGCCTGCCTCGCGCAGCAGTTCGCACAGGCGAATCAGCGGCAGGCCGATCAGGCTGTTGGGATCACGCCCCTCGAGACGCTCGAAGAGCGTGATGCCCAGTCCTTCCATGCGGAAGCTGCCGGCGCTGTCGAGGGGGCGTTCACGCTCGACGTAGCGTTCGATCTCGGCGCTGGTCAGGGAGCGGAAGACGACCTCGTAGTCTTCATGGCAGACCCAGTGACGCGCGGATTGGGTGTCGATCAGCGCCAGGCCGGTCACGAAGCGCACGCGACGCCCGGAGAAGCGCGCCAGCTGGGCGCGTGCGGCTGACAGATCCGCCGGCTTGCCCAGTATCTCGCCCTCGAAGACGGCGACCTGATCGCTGCCGATGATCAGGTGGTGGGAGTAGGCATCCGCCACGACGTTGGCCTTGCCGAGTGCCAGACGATGGACCAGTGTCTCGGCACTTTCTGCGCGCCGCGGCGTCTCATCGATACTGGGGGCTGTCCAGGTGAAGGGCAGCCCGAGGCGTTCAAGCAGTTCACGACGCCAGCGTGAGCTGGACGCCAGGACCAGTGGAGTCATCATGGCTCTCCCGTCGGGGCGCGTTGCGGGCATTGGCTGGGCGGCGCGCGGCAAGTATTTGAAAAACAAGGGCTGCAGGATGCCGTAAATCCTCTCGGCATTGAAGCGTCAGGCGCGTACAATCGCGCGCTGGACGTGTAGCCCAGTGTCAGTTGTCGCATATCGACGTGAAAGCGTGATGGTGAGGGGGCTGGCAAAAGCAACAAGTTGCTCATGCATTTTGACACCGGGAGGGGGAATCCCTATTATGGCGCGCCTATGTTGACCACAAGACTGCCGACCAAGGTCGAGCCCTACCGGCTGGCGTCAGCGGGTAAACGCCTTGAAGGCGTGATTCCACTGGCGAACATGCCCCGTGTTGTTGAGGCCATCGGTGCTCAGGAAGGGGACGTCAGCGTCTCCATGACCTTTGACATCGACACTCAACGTCGCAGCTTCATCGAAGGCTCCATCGCCTTCGAGGCAAGTCTGCTATGTCAGCGTTGTCTGGGACCCACCGAGCCGGAGCCGCTTTCCAGCGAGTTCCTGTTGGGTCTGGTGACCAGCGATGCGCTGGCGGCGCAGCTGCCCGGTGAGTACGAGCCGGTAGTGGTGGAAAACGAACAGCTGGATCTCCTGACAGTGATCGAGGATGAAGTGCTCCTGGTCCTGCCGCAGGTGGTCTACCACGAGGAGGCCGATTGTGCCGTCTCTCGCGACCAGCTGGCCAGCGGTGTGGAACCCGAGGCCTCGGACGCACCCGCTGTGAATCCATTCAGTGTGCTTCGCACCCTGAAGGACAAGCACTGAACTCAATTTGTCGACAAGATTGGAGTAATCCCCATGGCAGTTCAGCAGAACCGCAAAACTCGTTCCAAGCGTGGCATGCGTCGTAGCCACGATGCCCTGACTGCACCGACCCTGTCCCAGGACAAGGAAACCGGTACAGTTCACCTGCGTCACCACGTCTCTGCCGACGGTTTCTACCGTGGCCGCAAAGTCGTTGATGCATAAGGCATTGATGCAGCGCGCGGCGTAACGCCGTGCGTATCGCCATCGATACGATGGGCGGGGACTTCGGTCCCCGCGCTACGTTACGGGGCACGGCCAGTGCGCTGTTGCGAGACTCGCAACTCAGCGCCATCCTGGTCGGCCCGCAGCATCTACTGGATGCCGAGTTAGACTCCCTCCCTGCTTCACTCTCTCGTGTTCGTGATCGCCTTCAGACACTCGCTGTCGACGGCATTGTCGCGTCTGATGCTCGCCCGTCCCGCGTCCTGCGCAGCCGCGAGCCCAGCAGCATGTCTCAGGCCCTGGGCCTGGTGGCGAACGGCCAGGCGGATGCCTGTGTCAGTGCCGGCAATACCGGCGCCTTGATGGCGCTGGGCATGCGCGAAGTGGGAAGAGTGAAAGGGGTGGAGCGACCTGCCATCTGTGCCGCGGTGCCCACGCGCGGCGCGCGCGCCTGCAGCCTGCTGGATCTCGGCGCCAACGTCGATGTCGCACCGCACCATCTGCTGGCGTTCGCCCGTATGGGCGCGATGCGCAGTCGCCTCATCGACGCGGTCGAGCGTCCACGAGTGGGGCTGCTCAACGTGGGGGTCGAGTCGGTCAAGGGGACTGCACAGGTGCAGGAAGCGCACGCCCTGTTGGCTGGCAGCGAGTCGGATTTCGACTACCTTGGCTTTGTCGAGGGCGGCGACCTCTTCTCCGGCAAGGTAGATGTGGTGGTCTGTGACGGCTTCGTCGGCAATGTCGTGCTCAAGAGCAGTGAAGGGCTTGCGCAGATGCTGTCGGCGCAGCTGGGGGCGACCCTGGCGGCCAGCTGGCGCACGCGTTTGATGGCCTGGCTGGCGCGCCCGGCGCTGACACGACTCTCGCGTGAACTGGATCCGGTGCGCTACAACGGCGCTAGCCTGCTGGGCCTGGCAAGCGTGGTGGTGAAGAGCCACGGCGGCGCGGCGGCGGAAGGCTTTGCCTTTGCCGTCACGCGCGCGGCCAGCGAGGCTCGCGAGCAGTTGCCCTCGCGCCTGGCGCAGGCCCTGGAAGGCACATACTCACGCTGAATGAGTAAATTGGTCTGATTTGTTCCTGTTGGGGTCGAGCTTCGGCGCACACGGTGCGACAATGCCAGCGCTTCGCGGCCGGGCGGTGAAGGCGGACGGGAATCAGGGGCAGGCAGCTCCTACAGGAAGCCCCCGCAGGACAGCAGCATGACGTAAATGACAGGAAGCAGGCTTTCCCCTGGCAGAAGCGTGAGACACGACAGTGGTCGTCTCGCTTGCGAGCCAGTGGAAATCGGGTTTCTTGACCCGTGTCAGTCCCACCTGAACAGATGGAAATGGTGACAGCAATGACAGATTCCCTGGCCCTCATCTTCCCGGGACAGGGCTCCCAGCAGGTCGGCATGCTGCGGGAGCTGGCGGAGCGCTATAGCGTGGTCCGCACTACCTTCGAGGAAGCCTCTGACGCGCTGGGGCGCGATCTCTGGCACCTGACACAGGAAGGCCCGGCGGAGGAGCTCAATCGTACCGAGCTGACCCAGCCGGCGCTTCTGACCGCCAGTGTCGCCATCTGGCGCGTCTGGCAGGAGCTGGAAGGCCCGCGCCCGGCGCGCATGGCCGGTCACTCCCTGGGTGAATACAGCGCCATGGTCTGCGCTGGCGTGATCGGTTTCGCCGAGGGCGTCAAGCTGGTCAATCTGCGCGGCGAAGCCATGCAGACTGCCGTGCCGCAGGGCCAGGGCGCGATGGCAGCCATTCTCGGTCTCGAGAATGCCCAGGTCGAAGCCGCCTGTGCCAGTGCGGCACAGGGTGAAGTGGTCGCGGCAGTCAACTACAATGCGCCGGGACAGGTCGTCATCGCCGGTGGCACCGCTGCCGTCGAGCGTGCCATCGCGGCATGTCAGGAAGCGGGTGCCAAGCGCGCCATGCCGCTGCCGGTGTCGGTACCGTCGCATTGTGATCTGATGCGCCCGGCGGCCGACAAGCTGGCCGAGGCGATGAATGCCATCGATTTCCGTGCGCCGCGCTATACCGTCATCCAGAATGTCGATGCCAAGGCGCATGACGATGTCGAGACACTGCGTCAGCGTCTGATCGAGCAGCTCTATCAGCCGGTGCGCTGGACCGATTGCGTCAATGCCATGTTCGATAGTGGCGCGCGCAGCTTCATCGAATGCGGCCCGGGCAAGGTGTTGACCGGCCTTGGCAAGCGCATTCAGCGTCAGGCACGTGGCCTGGCCGTGAATGATCCGGATAGCCTGGAAGCGGCGCTGGAACTTGCCCGCGAGACCGCTGCCGAACAGAATCAGTAAGCTCGTGGCTGGCCCATCTGGCCGGCCATGTGACTTGGATCAGCCAACTCAGGACTCAAGATGACGAGCGAACGCAGAATCGCACTGGTGACCGGTGCCAGTCGTGGCATCGGCCAAGCCATCTCCCGTGAACTCGGCCGTCAGGGCCGTATCGTGATCGGTACTGCCACCAGCGAGAAAGGGGCAGCGGCCATCGGCGCTGACCTCGAGGCGCACGGTATCGAAGGCGCGGGCATGCTGCTCAACGTCACCGATCAGGCCAGCGTCGACGCCGTGCTCAAGGAAATCGGCGAGCGCTTCGGCGCCCCGACCATTCTGGTCAACAATGCCGGCATCACGCGTGACAACCTGTTGATGCGCTTGAAGGAAGACGATTGGGACGCGGTGCTCGACACCAATCTCAAGTCGGTCTTCCGTGTCAGCAAGAGCTGCCTGCGCGGCATGACCAAGGCGCGCTTCGGCCGCATCGTCAACATCTCGTCCGTGGTCGCGACCATGGGCAACCTCGGTCAGGTCAACTATGCTGCCGCCAAGGCAGGCATGGAAGGCTTTGCCCGCTCGCTGGCGCGCGAAGTCGCGTCACGCAATATTACCGTCAACTCAGTGGCGCCGGGCTTCATTGCCACTGACATGACTGAAGCATTGCCGGAAGCGCAGCACGAAGCGTTGCTCGGCAACATCCCGCTGGCGCGCCTTGGCCAGCCGGAAGAGATTGCTGCGGCAGTCGGCTTCCTGACCAGTGATGCAGCAGGCTACATTACCGGTGAGACGTTGCAGGTGAACGGTGGCATGAACATGCGCTGAACCCCACGCAGGGACGTGGTTGCGTCCTTTTGGGGTGGCCTATAAACTACGCCCAGCTTTTTCGAGCTGCGGATTCCGTACCACTAGGAGTGATTGTTAAATGAGCACCATTGAAGAACGCGTCAAGAAGGTTGTGGCTGAGCGCCTGAACGCCAAAGAAGAAGAAATCCAGAACTCTTCCTCTTTCACTGAAGACCTGGGCGCCGATTCCCTGGACACCGTCGAGCTGGTGATGGCTCTTGAAGAGGAATTCGATACTGAAATTCCTGACGAAGAAGCAGAGAAGATCACCACCGTGCAGGAAGCTATCGATTACATCGTCAACCACCAGTAAGGTGTGTTGAAGCGATCACGGAGCAACCTGTTGCTCATGGTCGTGATGCAATTGTCTGTACGTTCAAGAGCCGCACTGTTCCTCAGTGCGGCTCTTGTCGTTCAGGGATGTGCTGCGCAATGCCGCGCCGACAGGGCGCGCATTGCCTGGTGGTAGGCGGTGGGCTTCGTGACAAATGTCCCCTTGTGGCAAGTGTCGGAATTCCTTCGTGAAAGTGGCCAGAAAAGCGCTTGAAAACCGACTGCCCACGCATGGCCAGGTTTCTGTATAATGCGCTCAATTACCGTCCGGGCGTCCATGGCCCTGGCGTGCCAATTCGATAGTTTTGGAGGAGACACGATGCCTCGCAGAAGGGTAGTGGTAACAGGTCTTGGCCTGGTAACCCCGGTCGGGAATACCGTCGAGGAAAGCTGGAGCAACATCAAGGCGGGCAAGAGTGGCATCGCGGCCATCGAGCATTTCGATGTCAGCGGTTTCAATACCCGTTTCGGTGGCTCCATCAAGGACTTCGATGTGGGTCAGTACCTGAACCCGAAAGAGGCCCGCAAGATGGACCTCTTCATCCAATACGGTATCGCGGCGGCCCACCAGGCCATCACCGACTCCGGCATTGAATGCACCGAAGACAACGCCGAGCGCATCGGTGTCGCCATCGGTTCCGGTATCGGCGGCCTGCCGATGATCGAGCACAACCACAAGGCGCTGGAGAAGGGCGGTGCACGTCGCATCTCGCCGTTCTTCGTGCCGGGCTCCATCATCAACATGATCTCCGGCAATCTGGCGATCCAGTTCGGTTATCGTGGTCCGAACATCGCGATCACCACCGCCTGTACCACCGGGACGCACAACATCGGTTACAGCGCACGTACCATCGCCTATGGCGATGCCGACGTGATGGTGGCCGGTGGTGCCGAGATGGCGACCACGCCGCTGGGGCTGGGTGGCTTCTCCGCGGCGCGTGCGCTGTCGACCCGCAACGATGATCCGCAGGCGGCCAGCCGTCCGTGGGACCGCGACCGCGATGGCTTCGTGCTGTCCGACGGCGCCGGTGTCGTCGTGCTGGAAGAGTACGAGCACGCCAAGGCGCGTGGCGCGACCATCTACGCCGAGGTGCTCGGGTTCGGCATGTCCGACGACGCTCACCACATGACGGCGCCGCCCGAAGACGGCCGTGGTGCGGCCGCCGCGATGCGCAACGCCATCCGTGACGCCAAGCTCGAGCCGAGCCAGATCGACTACATCAATGCCCACGGCACCTCCACCAATGCCGGCGACAAGGCGGAAAGCCTCGCCGTCGAGTCGGTGCTGGGCGACGCGGCACGTGATGTGGCGGTCAGCTCCACCAAGTCGATGATCGGTCACCTGCTGGGCGCTGCCGGCGCGGTCGAGGCCGTGTTCTGCGTGCTGGCGATGCGTGACCAGATCGCGCCGCCGACCATCAACCTGGACAACCCGGCCGAGGGCTGCAATCTCGATTACGTGCCCAACGTCGCACGTGACATGAAGATCGAGTACACCCTGTCCAACTCGTTCGGCTTCGGTGGCACCAACGGCTCGCTGGTGTTCGGCAAGCTCAAGGACTGATCACACGCTTTCGTGTTCTCTCTCCTCAGACGCGCTCCCATCCGGGGGCGCGTTTGTCTGTGGGGCGTCACCTGCTTTGCGTGTCGTGCCCGCAACCGTTCTCTGGAGGGCTGTATCGATGACGACTGATGCCTTTGGCAGCAAGAGCTCAGATGACCGGGCCTCTGATGAAAGGAGCGCTTACGACAAGCGCTCTCTTGCGACGCTTGCCGCCGATCTGCCCAGTGATGACCGTGGCCTCGCCTATGGCGAGGGCGTGTTCGAGACGATTCTGGTGCGTGAGGGCCAACCGCAGCTGTGGTCCTGGCACGAGGCGCGCCTGACGCGCGGTTGTCAGCGGCTGGGAATTGCAGCGCCTTCGTCAGCTGAGCTGGCGGGCTGTCTGGCGGTCTGCCAGGGCGAGGGGCTTGAAGTGCTCAAGCTGATCGTCACCGGCGGCTCCGGCGGGCGGGGCTACAGGGCACCTGAGTCACCGGAGACGCGCTTGCGGGCACGCGCGACGCCTTTTGCGGTCAATCAGCAGGCGCGGCGTGGCATCACGGCGCGGGTCTGTGAGCTGCGTGTGGCCGAGCAACCGGCACTGGCAGGGCTCAAGCACCTCAACCGGCTCGAGAACGTGCTGGCGCGCCGTGAGTGGAGCGACATGGCCATCAGCGAGGGCCTGTTGCTCAATGCGCAGGGTGAGCTGATCGAGGCCACCAGCATGAATCTGGCCTGGTATCGTGACGGGCGATGGTTCACGCCGTGTCTTGATCGTGCCGGGGTCGAGGGCACGCTGCTGGCGGCGCTTGAGGCCGAGATGACGTTCGAGCGAGTCCGTGAGGGGCTTGAGTCACTCGCGTGGGCCGAGCAGGTCGTCGTCATGAATTCCG
>NZ_CFDJES010000069.1:0-8416 GCF_983723665.1 Cobetia sp.
GTCGAGAACATCATCCAGAAGCTGCTGCAGAAATGCGATTACGATGTCGAGAAGGCCGAGCGTGGCATTGTCTACATCGATGAGATCGACAAGATCTCACGCAAGTCCGACAACCCCTCCATCACGCGTGATGTCTCGGGTGAAGGCGTGCAGCAGGCACTGCTCAAGCTGATCGAGGGCACCACTGCCTCGGTGCCGCCGCAGGGCGGTCGCAAGCACCCTCAGCAGGAATTCCTGCAGGTGAATACCGGCAACATCCTGTTCATCGTCGGCGGTGCTTTCGCCGGGCTGGACAAGGTGATCCGCGAACGCGCCGAGAAGGGTGGCATCGGCTTCAATGCCGAGGTCAAGAGCAAGCAGGACGAGAAGACCGTGGGTCGCGTGCTGGCAGACGTCGAGCCGGGTGATCTGGTCAAGTTCGGTCTCATTCCCGAGTTCGTTGGCCGCCTGCCGGTCATCGCGACACTGACCGAGCTGGACGAAGATGCCCTGGTGCAGATTCTGACCGAGCCGAAGAACTCGCTGGTCAAGCAGTACTCGCGCCTGTTCGAGATGGAAGATGTCGAGCTGGACCTGCGCGAAGATGCGCTGCGTGCCGTGGCTCGCAAGGCCATCGAGCGTCGTACCGGCGCACGTGGTCTGCGCTCGATCCTCGAGTCCGTGCTGCTCGACACCATGTATGACATCCCGTCCGAGGAGAGTGTCAGCAAGGTGGTGGTGGATGAGTCGGTGATTGCCGGCGACAGCAAGCCGCTGCTGATCTACTCCAAGAACGAAGAGAGTCAGGGCAAGGTGGCCGGCAAGGACGGCTGAAACGTCCGGGCCTGAGTCGCACCAACGGGGGGCCGCAAGGCCCCCCGTTGCGTTTGCGCTCGCAAGCCATCCTTACTGTGATGCATTCGCGGGTCACGCACGGCTTCATTCAGCGTTGAGTTACCGCCAGGCGTGTCGGGATCATTGCAAAATCATGACCTTGCCCCCATGGTCTCAGTATCAAAGTGCCGTGTGAGGCGGCCCACCCACAGAATACCGAGGAACGTCTGCCATGGAGCAGAACGAAGATCAGACCCTGACACTTCCGCTGCTGCCGCTGCGGGATGTGGTGGTCTATCCCCAGATGGTGATTCCGCTGTTCGTCGGCCGGGAAAAGTCGATCCAGGCCCTCGAAGTGGCCATGGAAGGCGACAAGAAGATCCTGCTTGCGGCGCAGCGTGAAGCCAGCCAGGACGACCCGACGGCGGAAGACCTGTTCGCCATCGGCACCGTTGCCGACATCATGCAGCTGCTCAAACTCCCTGATGGCACCGTCAAGGTGCTGATCGAGGGCAGTTCGCGCGCCGATATCCAGGCGATTCGCCTGCACGACGACGGCCACAGCATCGCCGACGTCGCGCTGCGTGACAGCCAGCCGCTGTCCGAGCGAGAGCAGGAAACCCTGGTGCGCGTGCTGCTCAACCAGTTCGAGCAGTATGTGAAGCTTTCCAAGAAGGTGCCCAACGAAGTGCTGGGCAGCCTGCAGGGCATTGAAGACCCGAGCCGTCTGGTGGACACCATCAGCGCGCATCTGTCGCTGGGCATCAATGACAAGCAGGCGCTGCTCGAGATGGACAAGGTGCGTGACCGCATCGAGCACCTGATGACGCTGATCGAAGCGGAGATCGACCTGTTGCAGGTCGAGAAGCGCATTCGTACCCGCGTCAAGGAGCAGATGGAGAAGTCGCAGCGCGAGTACTACCTCAATGAGCAGATGAAGGCCATCCAGAAGGAAATGGGTGAGCTGGATGACGTGCCCAACGAGGTCGAGCAGTACGAGCGTCGCATCAAGGACGCCGGCATGCCGAAGGAGGCAGAGGAGAAGGCCACTCAGGAGCTCAACAAGCTCAAGATGATGGGGCCGACTTCCGCCGAGGCGACCGTGGTGCGCACCTACCTGGACTGGCTGTGCGACGTGCCGTGGAAGAAGCGCACGCGTGTGCGTCATGACATCGACCACGCCGCCAAGGTGCTGGACGAGGACCACTACGGTCTGGATGAGGTCAAGGAACGCATCCTCGAGTATCTCGCCGTGCAGAAGCGCGTCAAGAAGCTCAAGGGGCCGGTGCTGTGTCTGGTCGGTCCGCCGGGTGTCGGCAAGACCTCGCTGGGCAAGTCCATCGCACGTGCCACCAACCGTCAGTACACCCGTATGGCGCTGGGCGGCGTGCGCGATGAGTCCGAGATCCGCGGTCACCGCCGCACCTATATCGGGGCACTGCCGGGCAAGATCATCCAGCGCATGGCCAAGACGGGCGTGAAGAATCCGCTGGTGCTGCTCGACGAGATCGACAAGCTGGGCATGGACCACCGCGGTGATCCGGCCTCGGCGCTGCTTGAGGTGCTTGACCCGGAGCAGAACGACAAGTTCGCCGATCACTACCTCGAGCTTGATTACGATCTGTCCGAGACCCTGTTCATCTGTACGTCCAACTCGATGAACATTCCGGGCCCGCTGCGCGACCGCATGGAAATCATCCGTCTGCCGGGTTACACCGAAGACGAGAAGCTGGCCATCGCCATGCGCTACCTGGCGCCCAAGCAGCTCAAGGCCAATGGTCTGAAGCCGGGCGAGCTGACCTTCAGCGAAGCCTCCGTGCTCGAGCTGATCCGTTACTACTCGCGTGAAGCCGGTGTGCGTGAACTTGAGCGCCAGCTCGCCAAGGTCTGCCGCAAGATCGTGCGTGAGCGTGTGGTCGCCGAGGCAAAGGAGGGTGCACTGTCCTCCATGCATCTTGAGGCCGAGCAGGTCGAGCGCTACGCGGGTGTGCGCAAGTACAGCTTCGGCCTTGCCGATGCCGAGGACCAGATCGGCCGTGTCACTGGCCTGGCCTGGACCTCCGTCGGTGGTGAGCTGCTGACCATCGAATCTGTCGTCACGCCGGGCAAGGGCCGTGTCAGCAAGACCGGGTCACTGGGCGACGTCATGAAGGAATCGGTGAGTGCGGCCCACACCGTGGTGCGTGCGCGTGCCGAGGCCTTCGGTATCGAGGCTGAGCGCTTCGAGAAGGAAGACCTGCACATTCACGTGCCGGAAGGCGCCACGCCCAAGGACGGCCCCAGTGCGGGCGCTGCCATGGTCACCGCGATGGTATCCGCTTACTGTGGACGCCCCGTGCGCTGTGACGTGGCAATGACCGGTGAGGTCAACCTGCGCGGCGAAGTCATGCCGATCGGTGGCCTCAAGGAGAAATTGCTGGCGGCGCGACGCGGTGGTATAAAGCTTGTGCTGATTCCCGAGGAAAATCGCCGTGACCTCAAGGAGGTTCCGGACACCATCAAGGATGCACTCGATATTCGGCCGGTGCGCTGGATCGACGAAGTGCTTGAGGTGGCTCTAGCAGAAAAGTCTACTGCTGAGAAGGACGATTCTCGTTCAGACGATGCCAGTGGTCGTCAGACAATGATCAGTACACATTGACGGGATTTTTTTGGCCATGCCGCTGTCGAAACGGCGGCGTGGTGCGGTTTTGCGCGTGAGGTTGCTTGACAGTCGTTTGAGGGCGTTGCTATAAACTCCGCTTCGTCGCGATCGCGTTTAGCACCCGTAATTTTCGCGCTGATTTCTGGTAATTTTTGCAAATTCAAGGGGTGAAGAGTGAATAAATCCGAGCTGATCGAAGCCATTGCTGCATCTGCCGATATTCCGAAAGCAGCAGCTAGCCGTGCACTCGATGCGATGGTCGACACCGTCACTGATAGCCTGAAGAAGGGTGAGACCGTGGCACTGGTCGGGTTCGGCACCTTTATTGTCAAGGAACGTGCTGCACGTACTGGCCGTAACCCGCAGACTGGCGCTCCGATCGAGATCAGTGCTGCCAAGGTGCCGAGCTTCAAGGCTGGCAAGGCACTGAAAGACGCCGTCAACTGAGGTCTGCCTGCTTCGCAGGCACCCGGTGGCGCGGTACCGGTTCGGGAGTGGTCTGATGACTGCCGAACCGGCACCAGAACATCGAAGCGCATCGCCTGGCGATGCGCTTTTTTTGTGGCTGACCCCGGCCATGTCGGCAGGGCGCAAGCGTTTGATGACCCTGGCGAGTCAGTCAGTCGTGCAAAGTCACCTGCATCTGTCTGCGGCATGCGTATAATCATCAGTCACTGAGTCGCGGCCCTTGTGGCCATTCCAATCCCTGTAGTTCGAGGCCTGCATGCTGCAACGAATTCGAGACCGGTCGCATGGCTGGGTGGCCAAGACGATCGTTGGTTTCATTGTCGTCACCTTTGCCTTCTTTGGTGTTGAGTCGATCATTGGCGCCTTCACTGCCAGCAGTGACGACGTGGCCACGGTCAATGGCGATACCATCAGCCGTCAGGCGGTGGAAACCGAAGTCCAGCGTGCCATCCGTTCTGGCCAGGTAGCGCCGGAACAGGAGCGCGAAGCACGCAATCAGATCATCAACCAGATGATCGATTCCCGCCTGCTGGATCAATACGCCGAGGAAGGCGGCCTGCACATGTCCGATGCGCAGCTCGATCAACTGATCGTGAGCATTCCGGACTTCCAGGACGACAAGGGACGCTTCGATGCCGACCTGTTCCGCAATCGTCTGGCCAGCGCCGGCTATTCTCCCACCTCCTTCCGCCAGCAGCTGAGCAGCGACACCCTGCGCCAGCAGTTGACCGACGGCTTTGCCGCCAGTGCCTTCGTGCTGCCGGGCGAAGAAGAGAAGCTCAGCCAGCTGCAGCGTCAGACGCGCACCTTCCGCTATGCCACGCTGAGCAGTGCGGACCTCGATGCGCCGGTGACGGTCAGCGAAGACGAGCTCAAGGCCTGGTATGACAGCCACCAAGACAACTACCGCCGCCCGGCACAGGTCAAGCTGGCCTACGTGCTGCTGGACCAGAACGAGCTGGCCAGCGGTGGCGATATCAGCGAAGACACGCTCAAGGCCGAATATGCGGCCAAGCGTGCCGACGCGCCGCGGGAAATCGCGCACATCATGGTCGAGAAGGGTGACGATGATGCGGCGGCACGTGCCAAGCTCGAGGGCGCACGTGACGCACTCGCCAACGGCGAAGACTTCGCCAAGGTGGCGGCCGAGGTCTCCGAAGACAGCTCCACGGCCGAGGACGGCGGTGAGCTTGGCGTGATCACCCGCGGTATCTTCGGTGAAGACTTCGATGACGCGGCCTTCGCACTGGATGAAGGTCAGGTCTCGGATATCGTCGATACCGGCGACAGCCTGCACCTGATCAAGGTGACCGGTCTGGACATCGCGCCCTTCGAGGACATGCGCGACGAGCTGCTGACGCAAGCCCGTCAGGCCGCTTCCCGCGATACCTTCAACGAGAAGGCGCAGCAGCTGAAAGATGAGAGCTTCGCGGCGGATGATCTGGCCAGCGTCGCCGAGGATCTGGACCTGCCGCTGAAGAAGACCGACTGGGTCGCGCAGGAAAATGATGACGAACTGCTGTCCGAGCCGGGTGTGATGGCGGCAGCCTTCGGTGACGAAGTGCTGGAAGAGGGCTACAACAGTGACGTCATCGAACTGGATGACAGCCGTCGTCTGGTGCTGCGCGTTCTCGAGCAGCGTCCGGCCACTACGCTGGCGCTGGATGAGGTCAAGCAGCAGGTTCAGCGCGAAGCCAAGGCCGACAAGACTGCCAAGGCACTCGAAGCACTGGCCGAGAAGCGTCTGGAGACGCTGCGCCAGGGTGGATCACTCGAGGGGATCGACTGGCAGCAGGCTGATGACGTCAGCCGTCAGGCCAGCACCCAGCTGCCGCAGAGTCTGGTCAAGCAGGCCTTCACGCTGGCGCACCCGGAGGATGGCCAGCCGGTCTATGGCAAGGCGTCGCTCAGTGGTGGCATCGCGCTGATCGCCCTGACCGAGATCGGCGAGGCCGAGCCGGGCGAGATGGACCAGTTCCTCTCGCGTCTGGCCACGCGTCTGCGTGCTCAGGCCGCTGTCACGGGCCTGCAGGAATCTCTGCGTGAGCGTGCCGAGATCGAGCGCAACTGATCGAGCGCAAATGAGCCAGGCAACTGGCGTGGGCAGCTTTCCCTGCCAATGAGACCGTCACCCCTTGGGGTGGCGGTCTTTTTTTGGTTCAAGCCATTGGTTCAGGCCATTGGGTTCAAGCCAATGGGCTCAAGCCTCGCAGGCTCAGGTATCGAAGCTCAGGCCGCGAGGCTACGTGCGGATGTGGTGTCAGGTCACGAGCTTGGTGTCAGGTCACGAGTCTTGTATCAAGTCACGAGCCCAGCCGCTGACGCAGGCGCTGGGAGAGTTCGCGGTGACGGGCCTGAATGCCCGTGGAGAGCGTCTGGCGCAGCCAGCGGTGGCCGGCGTCATGGTGCAGGCGTTCGTGCCACACCAGCCAGTAGGAGAAGCGGTTGAGGGTGATGGGCAGCGGACGCAGGGCCAGCGGCAGCTGATCGAGCATGCTGATGGCCAGACAGCCCGGCACGCACAGCAGCAGGTCGCTGTGGCAGCTGACGCTGAAGGCGGCCAGAAAATGGGGCTGGCGCATGACGACCTGACGACTCAGTCCCAGTTCTGCAAGCTTGAGGTCAACCGCGCCTCGCTCATCACCGCCCATGCTGATCAGTTGGTGACTGGCGGCGAGGAAGTCCTCCAGGCTCAAGGTCTCCTTCGCTGCCAGCGGATGGTCCTGGCGCATCACGCAGACGAACTGGTCATCCCCGATCTCGCGACCATGCACGCCGGCCGGCACCCTGGCGGTGGGCACGCACATCGCAAGCTCCGGCCCGCCTTCTTCCAGCTGCTGTTCGACATTGCCGCCATAGGCCTGGATATCCAGACGGATGCCGGGCGCCTGCTCGTGCAGCGGGGCGATCTGGGGCGCCACGAAGGCGTGCATGCCGTAATCGGTGGTGGCCAGCTGAAAGCGACGTTGGCTATCTCCAGGCGAGAACTCGGGCGGTGCCAGCAGGGCGCCCAGCTCCTGCAGCAGGCGGGCGAGGGGCTGCCTGAGGGCCTCCGCGCGGGCGGTGGGGCGCAGACCGCGTTGTGCGCGCACGAACAGGGGGTCATCGAAGGCCTCGCGCAGTCGGCCCAGGGTGCGGGACACCGCAGGCTGGCTCAGGTTGAGGCGCTCAGCGGCCCGCGACACGCTGCGGGTTTCCAGCAGCGCATGCAGCGCGACCAGCGTATTGAGATCATGGCGGGCAAGTTCAGCCAGGTGCATGGCAAGCGGTTCCCGGTAGTGAAGCGACCCAGTCACTGGGATGAAAGCGTGCAGTTTCAACCGCACATGATATCAGTCTCATGCATACCGGGATTCAGTTTCTGTCATTGGTGTGATATCGGGAGCGCGCGTAATCTGGGAGCACTTCGTCGCCGAGCAACGCTTGCGGCGGCCAGTCGTCACAGGGTTGAGGCCACGGGCCAGCGGCCTGATGACGATTCTGATCACATGTCGTTTGACCAGATCATTCGCAAGGAGCATTGCATGCAGACACGCTATTACACGATCACCGACTATCCGAAAGGCACCCCGGAACGCGATCTGTTCCAGTTGCGTGAGGAAGAGCTGAGCGAGCTCGGCGAAGGCGAGGTGCGCATTCGCAACAGCTGGCTGTCCGTCGATCCCTACATGCGTGGCCGCATGAGCGGCGTGAAGACCTATATCGACCCCTTCGAGCTCAATGAGCCGCTGCAGGGCGCAGCCGTCGGTGAAGTGATCGAGTCACGTGACTCTCGCTTCAAGAGCGGCGACAAGGTGCGTCACATGGGTGGCTGGCGTGACATCGCGCAGCTCTCTGGTGACCAGGTCGAGCCGCTGCCGAGCATCGAGGTGCCGGAGCAGGCCTACCTGGGCGTGCTGGGCATGCCGGGCATGACCGCCTGGACCGGCCTCAACATCATCGCCGAGATGAAAGAGGGCGATAACGTGCTGGTCAGCGCGGCCTCCGGTGCGGTCGGCTCGCTCGCCGTGCAGCTGGCCAAGGCCAAGGGCGGCACTGTCGTCGGCATCGCCGGCAGCCAGGAGAAGCTCGATTGGCTGGAAGCGCGGGGCGTCAAGGCGGTCAGCTACAAGGGCAAGGACGCCGAGCAGCTGACGAAGGCGCTCAAGGAAGCCTGCCCGGACGGCTTCGATGTCTACTATGAGAATGTCGGCGGTGATTGCCTGGTGGCGGCGCTGAACAACCTGAATGTCGGCGCACGCATCGCCGTCTGCGGCATGATCTCCAGCTACAACGATACCGAGGCGGCGCCTGGCCCCTCGAATATCTCGATGATCCTGATCCGCCGTGCGCGCATGCAAGGCTTCATCGTCTTCGATCACTGGCAGAACTACAGCCGCTTCCTCGAAGAGGTAGGGCCGCAGGTCGCCAAGGGCGATATCGACTACGAAGAGACGGTGGAAGAAGGGCTCGAGCAGACGCCGGACGCCTTCCTCAAGCTGTTCTCGGGTG
>NZ_CFDJES010000069.1:8516-14043 GCF_983723665.1 Cobetia sp.
GCGAGGAGAGCATCATGCAGGACTTTACCTATCAGAACCCGACCCGCGTGCACTTCGGTGCCGGCCAGATCGCCAAGGTGCGTGACGAGATTCCGGCGGATGCCCGCGTGCTGGTCACCTACGGTGGCGGGTCGATCAAGCGCAACGGCGTGATGGATCAGATCGAAGCCGCACTGGAAGGCCGTCAGTGGTGGAGCTTCGGCGGCATCGAGCCGAACCCGAGCTATCACACCCTGCTCGAAGCCCTGGAAGTCATCAAGCGCGAGAAGATCGATTATCTGCTGGCGGTCGGAGGTGGCAGCGTCGCCGATGGCAGCAAGTTCCTCGCGCTCGCCGCCTGTCATGCCGGTGATCCGTGGGAGATTCTCGCCGAGGGCAAGCACCCCGAGACGGCGCTGCCGCTGGGCGTGGTGCTGACACTGCCGGCCACCGGCTCCGAGTCCAATGGCAACGCCGTGGTCACCAACTACGAGACCCACGACAAGCTGCCGATGTTCAGTGAGCTGGCCTACCCGCGCTTCGCGGTGCTGGACCCGGCCACCACCCTGACCCTGCCGGAGCGTCAGAGCGTGAATGGCGTCGTCGATGCCTTCATCCACGTCAGCGAGCAGTACCTGACCTATCCGGTCAATGCGCCGGTGCAGGACCGCTTCTCCGAGGGGCTGCTGATGACGCTGATCGAGGAAGGCCCCAAGGTGCTGAGTCAGCCGGATGATCTGGCCGTGCGCGCCAACATCATGTGGGCCGCCAACCTGGGCCTCAACGGCCTGATCGGGCGTGGCGTGCCGCAGGACTGGGCCACCCACATGATCGGTCACGAGATCACCGCACTGCACGGTGTCGATCATGGTCGCACCCTGACCATCGTGATGCCGGCGCTGTGGGAAGAATTGTTCGAGGCCAAGCGTGCCAAACTGGCGCAATACGGTCGCCGCGTCTGGGCGCTGGAGGGCGATGAGGAGAGCGTCGCGCGCGCCGCCATCGACAAGACCCGTGACTTCTTCACTCGTCTGGGCGCGCCGGTGTCGTTGAGCGAAGCCGGTATCAGTGCCGACAGCATCGATCAGCTGGTCGACAACCTGACCCGTCACGGCTTCACCGCCATCGGTGAGCACGGCGATATCACGCCGGACGTGGCGCGTCGTATCCTGACCCGCGCTGCCTGATCGCACGCGTCAGTCAGGGCCGAGTGTCAGCCTCAAACCCCTCGTCACCCCTGGTGGCGAGGGGTTTTGCGTATCTCCCCCCTTGTTGCAGCTTGCCGATCGCCAGATCGCGTCACGCCAAAAGGCCGGATTCACTTGACGAGACTTCGTCGCCGGCCGGTTTTTGTTACTCTATAACCTTTTGCACGCCCTTCATCTTGCGGAGATTTCAGCATGTCTGTGGCTTCACGCGGCGCCAGGAGCGGCGACGCCTTGACGGAACCAGCTCCGATTCCGGTGCATCTGATCACCGGCTTTCTGGGAACGGGCAAGAGCAGTTTCATCCAGGCATTGGTCGCGGCCAAGCCGGCGGATGAGCACTGGGCGATCCTGGTCAATGAGTTCGGGCAGGTGGGGATCGATCAGGCACTGTTTGCCGGGCGCGAGGATGTCAGCGTCAAGGGGCTGCCCGGCGGGTGTCTGTGCTGCCAGCTGGCCTTCGTGCTGCAGGCGGGGCTGGTCAGTCTGATCCATCAGACGCGACCTGATCGTCTGATCATCGAACCTTCGGGGCTGGGGCATCCGGCGGGGCTGATCGATGTGCTGCGCAGCGAAGGGCTGGCCTCGGCGCTTGCGCTTGAGGAAGTCATCACCCTGCTGGACCCGCGTGCACTGGACGATACCCGCACGCGTGAGCACGGCACCTTCCAGGACCAGCTGACGCTGGCGGGCGGCGTGGTGCTCAGCAAGCGTGATCTGGCGAGTGATCAGCAGCTGGCGGCCGCGCATGAGTTTCTGGCGGGGATGTGGCCGCGCAAGCGCTGGGTCGGTGAACTGGGCAGAGCCGACGGCGAAAGCCAGCCGCCGCAGGCCCGCATGGCCGGTCAGAAGGTCGCACTGATCGATTGGCTGCTGTCAGCAGAACGCGCGCCTCAGCGCCAGGGCGGCGGGCACGTAAGCGCAGCGCGTGAAGACCAGCCCGAGATCAGCATGCCGTCCGCCCATCGCGCTGCACGGGATAGGGCGCGTCTGGCGGCGCAGGCCAGTGATGAGCCGTCCGCCTCAGGTGTGATGCCGCTGCCCGGCGCACCGGTGATCGAACAGGCCGAGGGGCTTGAGCATGCCAGTCTGGGCTGGCGAATCGCCGCAAGCGAGGTGTTCGATCTCGATCAGCTGACCCAGTGGCTGGATGGCCTGCCGCGCGAGTGGCGCATCAAGGGCATCTTTCACACCCAGGATGGTTGGCGCAGCTATAACCGCGCCAATGGGCGTGCCGAGCTTGCGCCGTCCAGTTGGCGCGAGGATTCGCGGCTTGAGCTGATTGCACCGCTGGATGGGCAGGGCCAGGAGCAGGAAGGGATGGTGGCTGCGTTGCCGCTTGAGGATTCCCGCCAGCTGAATGCAGCCTTGCTGGCCTGTCGCAGCGACGGTGCCGCCAGGCCCTTCAACTTCTTCGGCGAGTGAGCTGAGCACCTCCCTCAGGAAGCGCTTTTTACGTCAGGCGCTCCCACTCGCCGATCAGGCGCAGGGCCTCTTCGCGGGAATCGCCACACAGCTCGTGATCGAAATCGAAGTCGCCGCACACCGCCGGGCGCTGCGGCGTGCCGAACAGCTTGCACAGGTTGTCGTCATCCAGCTGCACGCAACGCACCCCCGCCGGCTTGCCATTGGGCATGCCGGGAATCGGGCTCGAGATCGAGGGGGCGATGCAGCAGCCGCCGCAACCGGCACGACAGCCGGGAGCGGCAGCTTCTGCAGAAGGGGCGGCGGTCTGCGTCATGAGGTGGCGGACGTGTCTTCGTGCTCGGGAAGGACGAGCGGCTCGCGCGCCGTCTGCGGGGTATGGCGCGCGATGGCGCCCTTGTTGATGCCCTCGTAGGCTTCGACGCGGATGCTGTCACCGCTGTCGAGGGCGATCTGGCGCGCCAGCCAGTCGGCGATCCACTCGATGGTGGTCGGTGTCGGCAGCAGCCAGACCTGCTTGCGCGGCAGGCGGATGCGGAACCTGCCCTGCGGCGCTTCATAGCTGAATACCAGCTCACGTCCCGGGCGGTCGATCAGATCGCCTTCCTCGGCCAGGTAGCGGTCGTTGAGCTTCTCGGCCCACTCGGCTTCCAGCGCCGTGTCCCGCACACCATTGCGCTCGATGATCAGCGGCGAGCGATGCCCATGCGCGATACGCTGGCAGTTGCCGCTGTGATGACGCAGGCCATGACTGTAGGTGTAGGCGGCGCCGTCGATGGTCTCGTCTCGCAGACGCACACGCAGCGCCTCGACGCGCGGCGGCAGGCGGCGAGTCAGCAGCTTCTCGAAGTGATTGGCCAGCACCTCGGTGGTGACCTCGGCCACCGGCAGCAGGCAGAAGGCCTGACGCGGGCCGCGCACTTCCATGGCGTAGGGCTGGGTGAAGCGCAGGCACAGTCCTTCCGGGCAGTCCGTGACGCTCACGCCTTCGGCCTGACTGGGCACGATCAGGGTGTGATCGGCGTCCTGATCGATCATGCGCTTGGCCCACGGCTTGACGTCGCCGAAGTCGAACAGCATGCCGTCATGGCCGACGGCGCCGTCCAGCTCCAGGTCCAGATGCTGGCTGATGCCGTACAGGCCGCGGGTATTGCTCCACACCGAGGCATCCACCGCGGTGAGGGCCCTGACGAACAGGGTCTTGGGAGTCATTGCGGTCATCAATCGATACCACTGATCTTGTGAGTCTGCAGCGAGAGCTGCCACTGGGGATTGCGCATGCAGTAGCTGACGCACTGGTTCATCGGCGTGTCGGACGCCAGCACCTCGCGGTAATGCTCGCGGGCCGCGGCAGGCGCGGGCAGGGCATCGAGGGCGGCGGTATCCAGTGGCTGCAGATAGAAGTGCGCGAAGTCCAGGCTGACGAAGCGCTCCGGCAGGGCCTCCGGCTGCGGGTAGACGAGCTTGAGCTCATCGCCGCCGGTGAGGACCAGCTCGCTTGCGCCCTTGGGGCTGACACACAGCCAGTCGATGCCGGCAGGCGGCTCGACGGTGCCGTTGGTCTCCACCGCGATCTCGAAGCCGCGGGCGTGCATCGCGTCCACCAGCTCACTGTCGAGCTGCAACAGCGGCTCACCGCCAGTGAAGACCACATAGGGCGTGGCGATGCCGGTGTGCTCCGGCCACAGGCTGGCCAAAAAGTCCGCCAGCGCGTTTGCGGTGCGGAACTTGCCGCCATTCTGGCCGTTGGTGCCGACGAAATCGGTGTCGCAGAAGCGGCAGACCGAGGTGTCGCGGTCCTGCTCGCGGCCACTCCACAGATTGCAGCCGGCAAAGCGGCAGAACACGCTGGCGCGCCCTGCGCGAGCACCTTCGCCCTGCAGGGTGTAGAACGCTTCCTTTACCGTATACATCAGAGTGTGCCTGCGCCCTTGGCCGAGTCGGTCGTTTCGTAACCGAGCGGATCGCTCAGCCCATGGGCGGCGAAGGCCTCGAGACGCTCACGGCAGCTGCCGCATTCCCCGCAGGCCAGTTCGCGGCCTTCGTAGCAGGTCCAGGTCTGGGCATAATCGAGCTGCATGGCGATGCCGGCGGCCAGAATCTCGTCCTTGCTCGCGTGCAGGAAGGGCGCGCGAATCTCCACCGGCGAGAAGTTGGCGATGGCGGCGACGGCGTTCATCTTGTCGACGAACTCCGGACGGCAATCCGGGTAGAGCACGTGATCGCCACCGTGGGCACCATAGAAGCAGACCTCGGCCTCGATGTTGACGGCCTTGGCGATGGCCAGTGACAGCAGGATCATGTTGCGGTTGGGCACCACGGTCGAGGTCATGGAGGCCTCGTCGTAGTCGGCCTTGGGCATCGCCTGGTCACTGTTGGTCAGCGCGGAGTTGTCGATCAGGCCATGGATGGCGCGAATGTCGACGACTTCGTGGGCGACGCCCAGCGACTCGCAGACCTGGCGTGCGACGTCGAGCTCACGCGAGTGACGTTGGCCATAATGGAAGGAGAGGGCATGTACCTCGAAGCCTTCCTTCAGCGCCTGGTGCAGGACAGTGTAGGAGTCCATGCCACCGGAGTAGATGACGACGGCGCGGGGGCGCTCTGCAGAGGAGGCAGAAGCGGAGACAGCGGAATTCTGGACGTTGAGAGTCATGACGGAGAATTTCTTTGACCGATGGATTCGGCGCCCGGGATCCGGTCCGGGCGAAACGGGCGCCTATCCTACTCTTCCACACGCCTTGATGCCACTCGTGCACTGGTGCGGGGCGCGGATACGCCGCCTGTCGCCAGGTTCGGAAGCGGCCATGGCAGCCAAGCGTTGAGTCGGCGAGAAAATAGCCTTGGTACCCGCACCACAGGCTGGCATAGACTCGGAGTATTAGCGAAGCGTAGAGAGAGTCGTCTGCGTGCTGCAC
>NZ_CFDJES010000069.1:14143-15767 GCF_983723665.1 Cobetia sp.
GCTCAAAAGGGCGATCAGAAGAGACAAAGTGCAGCAGTCTGGCGCCTGGTGATGTCCATGGGAGGAGTAGCATGGTCGTCCGGACATTGCCGCATTAGCCATGCGGCCCGGGCCTTGCGGCAGCCAGCGGCGACAATGAAAGCAGGTGTAAGCAGATAAGCGCGAGAACAGCCGGAAGCGTGAATGACGTGTCATGTCCCGGCGGTGTTACCCGCGTTGCGCCAGCCAACGGCCAGCATCACTGGCGACAGGCGGCCCTTGCGGGGCATCAAGCCATTTTCCTTATGACTGCAGGTGGAGTGAGCGTGCCTCTCGATATCTTGATCAAATTGCTGTCGTCCATCGAAGAGCCGTTGTGGATTCATGACCGCTTCGGCCAACTCGCCTGGACGTCGCCGCGCGCTCGACAGGAAGACAGGGTGCCGGAGCTGCCATCCCCGCTGCCCAAGCAGCCGGAGCCTTGTGGCATCAGCGGCCAGCCCGGTTTCTGGTTGATGGGCATCACCGGCGAGCTGGGAGAATGGCTGCTGGTGCAGAAGGCCAATCTGCCGTGGCGCATGGCGATCTTCGATGCCGAGTGTCTGGTGGCCAACACCTGTGGCTGGCAGGAGCTGTTCGGCACCGAGCGGCCGCGTCTCGAGCCGGTCAGCGAGCGGCGGGTTCGCCTCAAGGCGCCGTTCTCGGGGCTGGCGGAGGCCCGTGCGGCCGGGGTGGATGACAAGGTCTTGATCGCCCTGCGCCGCCTGCAGCCCATCAACCTGCTGTCGCGCGATCGCTTCAATGCCCAGATCGATGAACTGCTGCTGGAAGAAAGCGTCGACGGCAGCATCGATGGCGGCATCATCTACCTGTCGCTGACCCACCTGGAAATCATCAACTCGGCGCACGGTGCCGAGCGTATCGATCCGCTGCTGGAGCGGGTGGCAGAAGCCATGTCCCTGCAGTATCGCGACGCCCTGGTCTGCCGCCCGCTGGGCAATGCCTTCGCGCTGTTCTTCGTCGGGGATGAGGCCAGCCTGATCGCGCGTGCCAACGAGCTGTGCGAACGGCTGGTGATGCTGATGCGACTGGATGGCAAGGCCCTGCCGGTCACGGCGCGGGTCGGCATCAGTCTGGCGCCGCAGCACGCGCGGCGTGCCCATCGCCTGATGCATCTGGCCGAACTCGCCATGTTGCACGGGGAATACGATGACATCGATGTCTGCGGCCCCCTGCATGTGTTCTCGCCCGGCGCGCACATGCAGCACCTCAACGACTATCGCCTGACCAGTGACCTGCGCGAGCATCTCGAAGAGCTGGATCTCGCCTTCCAGCCCCAGTTCGACCTCGCCAGTGGCGAGGCCGTCGGCGTCGAGGTGCTGGTGCGCTGGGACCACCCCGAGCTCGGCACCATCGGGCCGGGTCGCTTCATCCCGCTGGCGGAGCAGTACGGCTTGATCGGCACCGTCGGCGCGCGGGTGATGGACACGGCCCTCTCGGCGACGCGTGATCTGGTGACGCCGAACGGCAAGCCGCTGTCGGTGGCGATCAATGTCTCTGCTCAGGAATTTCGTGACCCCGGCTTCCCCGAGCGCGTCTCGGAGGCTCTGGCGCGCCATGACTTCGCGCCGGAACGCCTGGAGCT
>NZ_CFDJES010000070.1:0-12776 GCF_983723665.1 Cobetia sp.
CCCTTGCCGATGATGACCAGATGCTTGCCGGACAGCTGCACCACGGGGCGGCCCATCAGGCAGAAGGTCGCGCTGCGTTGCCACTCGCCCGCGGCGATGTCGGTCTGGTATTCCGGCAGGCGGCCTGCCAGTGCCAGCAGCAGCATCCAGGTGTGCTGCGCCACCGAATGAGTGCCATAGGCATTGACGTTCATGACTCGAATGCCGCGTGCTTCGGCGGCCGCCATGTCGATATTGTTGGTGCCGGTCGCCATCACCGCGATCAGCTTGAGGGTCGGCAGCTCATCCATGTGGTGCGCCTCGATGCGTACCTTGTTGACCAGCACGATGGAGGCACCGCTCAGCCGTGGCACCACTTCCTCGGGCGCGGTCGCGTCATGACAGACCAATCCTTCCAGGCGGGCCTCGAGGCGCGAGAAGTCCAGCCCGTCACCGACGGAGCCGGCATCGAGCATGACGGCCTGCGGGGCGCTGGTGGACGAGGCGGGCTCGTACTGAGAGGAAGCGGGCGTGGAAGAATGAGAGGGAGACTGCGCAGTACGATCGTGATCGGACATAGGTGCCTCATGATGGCGTAGGAAGATAGATAGGAAGACAGAAAGGCTGGCCCGGAAATGACGAGTACGTAGCGTCTGGGCCGGTTTGTGCTTGGGTGTTGCCCCGCACGGGGCCGAGCACGCTATAATGTGCCCCTTTCGCTTTGACTTGAAAGCCGCTCAACTGGCCTTATTGTAGGCGTCTCTTGCTGGTGCTTGCGAAAGCTCTCATGTTGGGGCCGCAGGTGCGCTGAACGCAAGACGCGCCGCAAGGCATAACATTGTCATGGTTCACGGTGCTCAGACAGCCCCGTGACCAGTATTGTCAGGAAAGAAAACCATGCCGATCTATGAATACCACTGCAAGGCCTGTGGCCATCGGATGGACAAGTTGCAGAAGATCAGCGCTGCGCCGCTGACGGAGTGCCCGGAATGCAAGACGGACCAGCTCGAGAAGCTGGTCTCCGCCGCCGGGTTCCGTCTGGCAGGCAGTGGCTGGTACGAGACGGATTTCAAGTCCGGCAGCAAGAAGAATCTGGCCGGTGGTAGCGACAGCACCGCCTGACACAGCTGGGATAGTGCGTCAGGCATCAGCGTGATGAGGGTCAAGGGCGCCCAGCGGGTACCCTTGACCCTCATCGCCAACGGCAGGCCCTCTGAGACAGATGCGCATCAGCGCGTCGATCATGAATTTGAGCAACAAGGAATCAACATGCGCAGCCACTATTGCGGCAAACTGAACGAGACCCTGATCGATCAGGATGTCACTCTGTGCGGGTGGGTGCACCGCCGTCGCGACCACGGTGGCGTCATCTTCCTCGACATGCGCGACCGTGATGGCATCGCCCAGATCGTCGTCGATCCGGACACCGTCGATGCCTTCGCCACTGCCGACAAGGCGCGCAGCGAGTTCGTGCTGCGTATCAAGGGCCGTATCCGTCTGCGCCCGGAAGGCACCCAGAATCCGAACATGCCGACAGGCATGATCGAAGTGCTGGCCAAGGACGTCGAAGTGCTCAACACCGCACAGACGCCGCCGTTCCAGCTCGACGACCACAACAAGGTCGGTGAGGAAGTTCGCCTCAAGTATCGTTATGTCGACCTGCGTCGTCCCGACATGATCGAGAAGCTGCGTCTGCGCTCGCGTATCACTCACAGCGTGCGCGCCCAGCTCGAAGCCCTGGGCTTCCTCGACATCGAAACTCCGATCCTGACACGTGCCACGCCGGAAGGCGCACGTGACTATCTGGTGCCGAGCCGCACCTACGCCGGCAGCTTCTTCGCACTGCCGCAGTCTCCGCAGCTGTTCAAGCAGCTGCTGATGGTCGCCGGTGTCGATCGTTACTACCAGATCGCCAAATGCTTCCGTGATGAAGACCTGCGCGCTGACCGTCAGCCGGAGTTCACCCAGATCGACCTCGAAGCCAGCTTCGTCGACGAGCAGGACATCATGGGCATGACCGAGACCATGATCCGTGGCCTCTACAAGGAAGTGCTCGATGTCGAGCTGGGCGACTTCCCGACCATGCCGTACTCCGAGGCCATCAGCCGTTTCGGTTCCGACAAGCCGGACCTGCGTATCCCGCTGGAACTGGTCGATGTCGATGACCTGATGAGCGGCGTGGACTTCAAGGTCTTCTCCGGTCCGGCCAAGGACGACAAGGGCCGTGTCGCCGCACTGCGTGTGCCGGGCGGTGCCAGCCTGTCACGCAAGGAAATCGACGCCTACACCAAGTTCGTCGGCATCTACGGTGCCAAGGGCCTGGCGTGGATCAAGGTCAACGAACGTGCCAAGGGCGTCGAGGGTCTGCAGTCGCCGATCGTCAAGTTCATGGAAGACGTCGTGGATGAAGTGCTGGACCGCTGTGGCGCCGTCGATGGCGACATCGTGTTCTTCGGTGCTGACAAGGCCAACATCGTGGCCGAGGCCATCGGTGCGCTGCGCGTCAAGCTGGGTGAAGACCTCAACCTCTACACCCGCGAGTGGGCACCGCTGTGGGTCGTCGACTTCCCGATGTTCGAAGCCGATGCCAACGGCCGCCTGAGCGCGCTGCACCACCCGTTCACCGCGCCGTCCTGCACGCCGGAAGAGCTCAAGGCCAACCCGGAAGCGGCACTGTCTCGCGCCTACGACATGGTCATCAACGGCACCGAGCTGGGTGGCGGCTCCATCCGTATCCACGATCAGGCCATGCAGCGTACCGTGTTCGAGGTGCTGGGCATCGGTGAAGAAGAAGCGGAAGAGAAGTTCGGCTTCCTGCTCGACGCCCTGAAGTTCGGCGCGCCGCCCCATGGTGGTCTGGCCTTCGGTCTCGACCGTCTGGTGATGCTGATGACCGGCGCCAAGACCATTCGTGAAGTGATTGCCTTCCCGAAAACCCAGAGCGCCGGCTGCATGATGACCGACGCCCCGGGCGTGGTCAGCGGTGAGCAGCTCAAGGAGCTGAACATCCGTCTGCGTCAGAAGGTCAAGGTCGAAGACGAAAGCGGTCAGGCCTGATTCAGCGGCGCATGACCGAGAGAGTGACTGGTGGGGCCGTCTGGACTGATTCGATCAGACAAGGGCGGTCCCGCGGTGGCAGGTTTGCCCCTTTGGCCTGGTAGGCAAAGGGGCGAGCAAGCCCGACAAGGCGGTGCGAGACTGTTTGCTGGCGTTCACGTCAGGCAATGACAGTGTCGCACCGCCTTTTTTGTGGCATGGTGGCTGGTTATATACACAGTAAGAGCGATGGCGCGATGACGACAGCGAAGAGGCAAGGTGTGAGAAGCGAGGCGGCAGCATGATCATTCTTGGCATCGACCCGGGCTCACGTCTGACCGGGTATGGGGTATTGGATGTCTCTGCGGCTCAGCCTCGCTATGTGGACAGTGGCTGCATTCGCATGTCACAGGTCAGCCTGGATCAGCGCCTGGCGCAGATCTATGCCGGTATCAGCGAGGTGATCGCCCTGCATCGCCCCGCGGAATTCGCCATCGAGCAGGTCTTCATGTCCAAGAACGCCGATTCGGCGCTCAAGCTGGGCCAGGCGCGCGGAGCTGCCATCGTGTGTGCGGCCAATCACGGCTTGCCGGTGTTCGAATATGGGCCGCGGCAGATCAAGCAGGCCGTGACCGGTACCGGTGCCGCCGAGAAGTCTCAGGTGCAGCATATGGTCACGCATACGCTCAAGCTCTCCGCCACGCCGCAGGCCGATGCCGCCGATGCGCTGGCCATTGCCCTGACGCATTGTTTCGCGCGTCGACGCCTGACGCCCGGCAATGATCAGCTGGAAGCCTTGGGGCTGGGGAATACCAGTCGACGCAAGGGAACCCGCGTGCGGCGTAGCAGCAGCTGGCGAGACTTCGAGTCCGACGCCTGACATGCCGTTGAGCGACAAATGCGGTATTGTGCTCAATTAATAGCGATTTTTCAGTCACTTGTAGAGTGTCTGCCGAGCCTGGCAGCAGCCGATTGCGTGATGCGCCAAGCCGCGTGGCATCAGGCTTCGTGCCATCACCCAAGGTATGACTGTCAGAAAGATGCGACAAATTCGTCGTGACACTGGGACATGCCGCCTACGCTTCATCTTTGGTAGGCTTGCCCGCATTGTAACAATCCGTGCAGAGAATCGGGTCTGCGAGCAGCACGATCCCACCGAACACGTTCTCTGCCGAGCAAGGACAGCCGCAACATGATTGGACGCCTGACCGGGACATTGCTGGAAAAACAACCGCCGCAGCTGGTGCTTGACGTACAGGGTGTCGGTTATGAACTGGAAGCTTCGATGAACACCCTGTTGGGCTTGCCGGCCGTGGGCGAACATTGCCAGCTTTACACCCACCTGGTGGTGCGCGAAGACGCGCAGTTGCTGTATGGCTTCGGCAAGGAGCCCGAGCGTCGTCTGTTCCGTGAATTGATCAAGATCTCCGGTGTCGGTCCGCGACTGGCGCTGGCGATTCTGTCGGGAATGGAGCAGTCCGATTTCATTCGCTGTGTTCACGATGAAGATAGCCGGGCGCTGACACGTCTGCCGGGCGTCGGCAAGAAGACGGCGGATCGCCTGATCATCGAGATGCGTGATCGCCTCAAGCATTGGACGCTGCCGGCGGATGATGGGCTGGATGAAATGGCGCGTGCCTCCCAGCCGCAACCGCCGGTCACGCATCCTCTGGCGGATGCCGAAGCCGCGCTGGTGTCTCTGGGCTACAAGCCTGTCGAGGCGGCCAAGATGCTCTCCGGGCTCGAGACCGGCGCCTCCACGGAAGCGCTCATCAAGGCGGCGCTGGCGCGCAAGATGGCCAGCTGAAGCCCCGCCAGGGCAGCAAACATGCGCCCTATAGTTTCCGTGAAGGAAACGGCGCATCGTGATTGGATTTATTGACTAGGGGTTGGCAGGTTACTGGGGTAGAAAGTGCGCGCTTGAACGTAGATGCGCTAGATCGTTGCACCGCCCTGGCAAACCTTGCCACCTGCCACTGACGCACGTTCATGGCCCATGACCCGCGTCATGTGCGTGACCTGCGTCATCAGGAGTTGAGCAAGCATCATGATGGAGTCGGACCGACTGATCTCCGCGGCGACGCATGATCCGGAAGAGCGGATCGATCGCGCCAACCGGCCACGCACGCTGAGTGACTACATCGGACAGCCCATCGTCCGCGAGCAGATGGAAATCTTCATCAGTGCCGCGCGAGGACGAGGCGATAGTCTGGATCACACCCTGGTCTTCGGCCCGCCCGGCCTCGGCAAGACGACGCTGGCGCATATCATCGCCAGCGAGATGAGTGTCGATATCAAGTCGACCTCGGGGCCGGTGCTGGAGCGGGCAGGGGACCTGGCAGCGATGCTGACCAACCTGCAGGAAGGCGATGTCCTTTTCATCGACGAGATTCACCGCCTGTCACCGGCCGTCGAGGAAGTGCTCTATCCGGCGATGGAAGATTACCAGCTCGACATCATGATCGGTGAAGGCCCCGCGGCCCGCTCGATCAAGCTTGAGCTGCCACGATTCACCCTGGTCGGCGCGACGACGCGCGCGGGGCTGCTGACGGCGCCGCTGCGCGATCGCTTCGGCATCGTCCAGCGCCTCGAGTTCTACGATATCGAGTCACTCACCGACATCGTGGCGCGCAGTGCCAGGCTCTCCGGCATGGAAGTCGAGATGGAAGGGGCGCTGGAGATTGCGCGTCGTTCCCGCGGCACGCCGCGTATCGCCAATCGCCTGCTGCGCCGGGTGCGTGACTTCGCCGAAGTGCGCTCGGATGGTCGCTTGACGCTGGAAGTGGCCGACAAGGCGCTCAACATGCTCAATGTCGACAGCCACGGCCTGGATCACATGGACCGTCGACTGCTGTTGGCGATGATCGAGAAGTTCGATGGCGGGCCGGTCGGGGTCGATTCACTGGCGGCGGCCATCGGGGAAGAGCGCGATACCATCGAGGATGTGCTGGAGCCCTATCTGATTCAGCAGGGCTTCATGATGCGCACGGCGCGTGGGCGACTGGTTACACGCTCGGCCTATCTGCACTTCGGGATCACCCCACGTGAAGAGCAGGCGCGGCTGGGGCAGGAAGGAAATGACGCGTCATGACATCTGAAGGCGCAGGAAATACGTTGAAGGGTGAAGCTGCATGTTTTCACCACACTGTGCGCGTCTACATCGAGGATACTGATGCCGGTGGCATCGTCTACTACGTGAATTATCTGCGCTTCATGGAGCGCGCACGCAGTGAATGGTTGCGAGCGAAGGGCTTCACGCAGCAAGCCTTGCTTGAAAAAGGCATTCAGTTGGTAGTACACAGTGTAACAAATCGTTATCTTCGTCCTGCGCATCTGGATGACCTGCTGACCGTGACGGCAACGGCAAGCGCCTTGCGCGGTGCACGCTTGACGTTCACCCAGAAGGCGCTGCGCGGTGAGCAGATATTGAGCGAAGCGGAAGTCGTGATCGCTTGCGTCGATGCCACGACCTTGCGCCCCAGACGCTGGCCCGGGGAATTGCTTGCGGCTCTTGAGGTCTGAGATCACAAGGCGCAGATGAGGCCGCTGCCAGCCAGGTGCCGAGACGCCAGGCTGATGAACAGATTATTTATCGTGTCACTGATTGACGGTGGCACAGACTGAACCAAGTAAAGAGGGATTTCCGTGGAAGATTCGATGTCGATCATTTCGCTGTTCGTGAACGCCAGTCTGGTCGTTCAAGCAGTCATGTTGCTGTTGCTGGCAGCTTCCATTGCATCCTGGGTGGTGATCTTTCAGCGCGGGATGGCATTGTCCCGTGCCAAGCAGGCTTACGCGGCCTTTGAAAAGCGCTTCTGGTCCGGGGTCGACCTCAATCACCTCTATCGTGAATTGCCGACGGATGAAGAATCCACCCCGGGCGCCTCTGGCGTCTTCCGTGCCGGCTTCCGCGAGTACAGCCGCCTCAAGCCCAAGTCCAGCAATGCCGATGCGGTGATGGATGGTGTGCAACGCAGCATGCGCGTCACGCTGTCACGTGAAGAAGAGCGCCTCAACGTTCATCTCCCGTTCCTGGCCACGGTCAGCTCCGTCAGCCCCTATGTCGGCCTGTTCGGTACCGTGTGGGGCATCATGGGCTCCTTCCAGGCACTGGGTACGGCTCAACAGGCAACTCTGACCACCGTCGCCCCCTGGATTGCCGAAGCACTGGTCGCGACTGCCATGGGCCTGTTCGCGGCAATTCCGGCCGTCATCTTCTACAACCGTCTGGCCAGCCGTGCTGATCAGCTGCTGGGTCGCTATGAAGACTTCGCCGAAGAGCTTCACTCCATTCTGCATCGTAATCTGCACGGTCGTGGCAGCAACGACGCTTGAAGGGAGGCGAGTCAATGAAAGGACCGTATAGCAGAGGCCACAAGCGCAAGCTGTCCTCCGAGATCAATGTGGTGCCCTTCATCGACGTCATGTTGGTGTTGCTGGTCATCTTCATGATCACCGCGCCGATGATGACGCAGGGGGTTCAGGTCGAATTGCCCAAGGTCACCTCCAAGCCGATCGACAATCCCGATGATGTGACGCCATTGATCGTCTCGCTGGACGACAGCGGCAATTACTACATCGATCTGGGGTCGGATGAAGACAAGCGCACGCCGGTGGCACTGGATGAACTGGGCAGCAAGGTCGCATCCATCGTGGCCGAGAAGCCCAAGACGCCCGTGCTGGTAAAGGGTGCCAAAACGGCGCCCTACGGCGATGTCATGGGGTTGATGAGCACGTTGCAGGGTGCCGGTGTCCCCAATGTCGGGCTGATTTCAGAACCACCGACCGAGGGCTGATGGATGAGTCAGCCAGAGATAGAACAGCGGGTCGGGTTGGGATTGCCTGTGGTGCTGGCCGTTGGCCTGCACCTGGGCATCCTGATTCTGACTCTGGTGAGTTGGCCAGAATCCGAACCGGAAAAGACCAACACCACCATCGTCAACGCGACACTGGTCAGCACCGAGACCACGACCAATCAGGCCCAGCAGGCGAAGTCCAGCAAGGCGCGTGATGCGGCCGAAGAATCCGATCAGCGCCAGAGCGCCAAGGAAGAGGCGGCCAGAGAGGCAGAGCTTGCAGCGGAACAGCAGCGCAGCGCCGCCGAGGAAAAGGCGGCTGCCCAGAAGGCGCAACAACAAAAGGCGGCTGAGCAGGCCAAGGCGGCGGAGCAGTTGAAGGCTGAGCAGGCGGCGGCCGACAAGGCCAAGGCAGAAGCGGCCAGGCGTGCAGAGGAAGCCAAGGCGATTGCCCTTGATCGCAAGAAAGCCGAAGCGGAAAAGCAGGCCAAGGCCGATGCCTTGAAGAAGGCGGAAGCCGAGAAGGCTGCCAAGGCCAAGGCGGAAGCCGAAAAGGCCGCCAAGGAAAAAGCCGCAGAAGAAGCGCGCAAGAAAGCCGAAGCGGAGAAGGCGGCCAAGGCCAAGGCAGACGCTGAAGCCAAGAAAGCGGAAGCCGAAAAGGCAGCTAAGGCCAAGGCAGCAGCGGAGAAGGCCGAGAAGGAAAAGGCGGCCAAGGCGGCAGCTGACAAGGCCGCCAAGGAGAAGGCAGCCAAGGCCAAGGCGGCGGAAGAAGCGCGCAAGAAGGCGGCCGCTGAAGCCGCACGCCAGAAGGCACTTGCCGAGAAAGCGGCGCAGGCCTCTGCCGGCTCGCTGGATAGCCTGATAGACAATGAAAGCGACGCCATCAGCGGCGCCAAACAGGCCGCTCAGGCTGCCAACAGCTTCGAGAACCTGCTCAAGAAGTATGTCGGACAGAATTGGAATCGGCCCTCGGGCTCCGTTCCCGGTATGACGGTCACGCTGAGAGTGTCATTGTTGCCGACAGGCGAATTGGTAACGGCAGCGGTCAGCAAGAGCAGTGGTAACGCCGCCTTTGATCGCTCCGCGATTCAGGCGATCCAGAAAGCAGCGCCGTTTACCGAGATGCAGGACCTGCCGGCTGGTGCCAAGAGCCAGTTCCGAAACTTCAACCTGTACTTCAATCCAGAGGACCTGGGCCGATGAGACGATTGACCGCATGGATGATGGCAGCCGCCTTGCTGGCAGTGACCAGCCTGGCAAGAGCTGACCTGACCATCGAGATCACCAAGGGCAATGACAGCGCCACACCTATCGCTGTCGTGCCGTTCGAGAATCTGACCGGGGGAAGTCTGCCGCAGGACCTCGCACGCATCATCTCCGATGACCTGGCGCGCAGTGGCCAGTTCGACCCGATCAAGCGCGACAATCTGATTGCGTTGCCGGGCACGACGCAGGACGTCTTCGTCAATGACTGGAAGCGTCTGGGGGCCAGTTACCTCGTGGTGGGTCAGGTAAAGACGGCCAGCAATGGCGGTTATAGCATCCAGTATGAGCTGATGGATGTGCTGGGCAACAAGCGCATGCTTGGCGAAGTCATCACCGGAAGCAATGGTGAGCTGCGCGCGCGTGGCCATTATATGAGTGATGAAATATTTGAGGAAATCACTGGAATTCGCGGTGCTTTCTCGACAAAAATCGCATACATTACCGCCAATGGTGTTGGCGACAATATTCGTTTTGCCCTGTACGTGGCGGATTCAGATGGCCACAATAGTCAGGAGATTCTGGCGTCCGATGAGCCGATCATGTCACCGGCATGGTCGCCGGATGGCAAGAAGCTGGCCTATGTCAGTTTTGAAGCCGAACGTCCCGCTATCTATGTGCAGGAATTGGGCAGTGGTCGTCGTGCAAAACTGACAGGTTTCCGAGGCATCAATGGTGCCCCGGCCTGGTCGCCGGATGGACGTAAACTGGCAATGGCATTGTCAAAGGATGGCCAGCCGGAAATCTATGTGATGGATATTGCCAGCCGTCAGTTCCAGCGTCTAACCAACAATCCTGCGATCGATACCGAGCCGGATTGGTTGCCGGATGGCAGCGGTATGGTGTTCACCTCTGATCGTGCTGGCTCCCCACAGATCTATCGTCTTGATCTGTCCGGCGGCACGGAACGTGTGACATATACCGGCAATTACAACTCCCGCGGGCGCATCTCACCCGATGGAGAGAACCTGTTCATGATCAACCGCGCAGGCAACGGTTATCAGGTTGCCAAGCAAGATCTGAAGAGCGGTCGGGTTACCTCCCTGACCGATACTCAGTGGGATGAATCACCAAGTGTTGCGCCGAATGGCACTATGGTGATATATGCCACTCAGCAAGGAACCCGCGGGGTCCTGGGCCAGGTGTCGGCAGACGGAAGGGCACAATTCTCCCTGCCGTCAGCACAAGGCGACGTGCGTGAACCTGCGTGGTCGCCGTTCCTGAACTAAACCACTAGAATGCAACTGAGCCACCAAGAAAGGCTTGGCATTCGTACCCATTAGAGCAAGGAGTTTCACAATGCAGTTCACCCCGTATGCAAAAGGTCTGTTGGTTGCCCTGTCCCTGAGCGTCATGGCAGGTTGTTCCAGCAGCGGCGGCGCTCAGGACGGCGACATGGATTCAGCCAACAGCGGTGCGAACACTGCCGGCATGAACACTGGTGCCAACAGCAACGCCAACCAGATGAGCAACGCCACCATGCCTGACGTGCGTACCATCTACTTCGCCTTCAACAAGGACACCATCCGTCCTGAGTTCGAAAGCGTCCTGATGGGTCACGCTCAGTACCTGAAAGCCAACACCAGCGCCAATGTCGTTCTGGAAGGCCACGCTGATGAGCGCGGTACTCGTGAATACAACCTGGGTCTGGGCGAGCGTCGTGCCAAGTCTGTCGCACGCTTCCTGACTGTCCAGGGCGTGTCTCCGTCACAGATCGAGATCGTCTCCTACGGTGAAGAGCGTCCGGCAGTCCAGGGCCACGGCGAGTCTTCCTACGCCAAGAATCGTCGTGTGGTCTTCGACTACTAAGTACGGTTCATCTTCGCGATTCCCTGAGGAGGCGCGGAGACGCTAGAAACTTGTGTTGAGCTGGCCCGGGCAAGAGGCGTGTCCTTGAACCCCGGGCTTGCTTGCGCGATACCATGATGATTCGGCGGAGCCGACAGCATGAAACACAGCCTGAAAGGGTTGTTCGGTGCGGGAGCCTTGTTGCTCCCGTTGTCCGTTTTGGCCGCACCGACGGTCGAGGACCTCACTGGGCAATCAAACTCGCTCTATCAGCAGGCCAATACTCGTTTGAGTGGCGGCGGCACCCTGACCCTTCTCAATCAACTCGACGAACAGGCACAGGAAATTGCCCGACTTCGCGGCCGGATCGATGAGCTGGAATACCAGTTCAAGCGCCTGACCGAGATGTCGCAGCAACGCTACCTGGATCTGGAACAGCGGGTTTCTGGCGGCGCTTCCGCCGGGGAGAACGGTCAGGTTGTCGATTCACAGGCAGCAACGTCAGTCACTGGCGGCGCAAGTGCCGGTGGTGCAGCCAGCACCAATGGCGCCAGCAATGCCGACAGCGGTGCAGCTGCCCAGAAGGATTACGAGAATGCCTTCGCCAAGGTGCAGTCTCGCGACTTCGACGGTGCCATTGTCGCCTTTGAAGCCTTCGTGGTGGACCATGGGGATTCCAACCTCGCAGCCAATGCCCATTACTGGCTGGGCGAGCTGTATTCGGCCAAGAACCAGCTGGATGCTTCTGCCCAGGCCTTCGACACCGTGATCAGCGAATTCTCGCAATCCAGCAAGGTGCCGGATGCGATGTACAAGCTGGGTCTGGTCAAGGCGCGTCAAGGCAAGGCGCAGGAAAGTCGCTCCTTGCTCGAGAAGCTGGTCCAGCAGTATCCGGACAGCAAGGCTGGCACCATGGCCAAGGACTTCCTGTCCTCCGGCGCCTGAGTGCCCGTGGCCATTGGCCACCTGTATTCCCCAAAGCCCGCGCTTGGTATTCTACCAGGTGCGGGCTTTGTGTTATGCGGCCTCGGCGCCTCATGCCATCGGCAGGCAATCCGGGCGCGCTTCATGTGGCCGAGCAAGTAATAATGTCGGTGCGGAGACAGTGACTCTCATCGGCGGTTGACGACAGATCTGAGACAGGGATATCACCATGGCAGAGTGCAAGATCGACTATCAGGCCCCGGACGACATGCTGAAAGGGCGGATCATTCTGGTGACCGGGGCGGGGTCCGGCATTGGGCGTGAAGCGGCAGTCGAATATGCGCGTCATGGGGCGACGGTGATATTGCTGGGCAGAACCATTGCCAAGCTGGAAGAAGTCTACGACGAGATCGAGGCCTTGGGAGCACCGCAACCGGCCATCTATCCGCTCAACTTCGAAGGGGCATCGCTCAAGGATTATCAGCAGATGGCTGATACCCTGCACAGCGAGTTCGGTCGTCTGGATGGCCTGCTGCACAACGCGAGCCTGCTGGGCAAGATCACTCCATTCGAGCAGTATGATCCGGCGCTGTGGGAGCAGGTCATGCAGGTCAATATCAATGGCCCTATCTGGATGGTCCAGGCATTGCTGCCGTTGCTCAAGGCCTCGAAGGACGCCTCCGTCGTGCTGACAAGCTCCAGTGTCGGGCGCAAGGGGCGTGCCTTCTGGGGCGCCTACAGTGTCTCCAAGTTCGCTACGGAAGGCTTCTCGCAGATGCTGGCACAGGAACTGGAGAATACCAGCCAGGTGCGCGTCAATACGCTCAATCCCGGTGGGACGCGGACCCCGATGCGCAAGTCGGCGTTCCCGGCCGAAGACCCCGATACCTTGCGTACGCCCGCCGACATCATGCCGACCTATCTGTGGTTGATGGGGCCGGACAGTCGTGGTCATACCGGCGAGATGTTCGACGCCCAGCCGCCGAAAGT
>NZ_CFDJES010000070.1:12876-15666 GCF_983723665.1 Cobetia sp.
AGCGCGGCATTGATGACTTCTTCCGAGGTGTCAAACCACACATCGGCAGGCCAGGCGTCTACATCGTCGCCCTCACGGACATAGCCGTAGCGCACCGCGACCGCCAGCATGCCCGCCGCACGCGCCGCCTGCATGTCACGGTCGTGATCCCCCAGATACCAGCATTCGGAGGCGTCGACACCGAGGCAGCGTGCCGCCTCCCACAGAGGCTCTGGATGCGGCTTCTTGACCGGCAGGTCATCGGCACACAGCAGGCAGCCGGGCGTGAGCTCGAGCGCGGCGATCAGCGGCTCGGCGAACTGACGGGGCTTGTTGGTCACGATGCCCCACGGCAGGCCTGCGCGCTGACAGACCTCGATCAGGGCGTCATAGCCCGGGAACAGCACGCTGTGCGCCGCGACATCGCGGGCATAGAATTCCAGCAGGCGAGTGCGCTCGCTGGCGTGCTCGGGGTGATCGAGCTCATGGCCCAGGGCCAGGGTCACCAGAGCGCTGCCACCATGCGAGACTTCGGCGCGAATCACGTCGTAGTCCAGCGCCGGCAGGGTGTGATGCTGACGCAGCTCATTGGTGGCGCGCGCCAGGTCTGGCGCGGTGTCCACCAGGGTGCCATCGAGATCGAAGATCAAGGCGGCGGGGCGAGGTAGCGCTGCCGGCAGGCTCACGCAAGCTCTTCCTCGGTCGCGCGACGCGTGTGCATCAGGTAGTTGACGGTCAGGTCGGAGGAATTCAGGCGATATTTGCGCGTCAGCGGGTTGTAGGTCATGCCGGTGGAGCCTTCCATCTTGAGGCCCGCATCGCGGGTCCAGCGCCCCAGCTCGGCCGGACGGATGAACTTGCGATACTCGTGGGTGCCACGCGGCAGCATCTGCAGCACATATTCCGCGCCGAGAATCGCGAAGGCATACGCCTTGGGATTGCGGTTGATGGTCGAGAAGAACACCATGCCGCCGGGCTTGACCAGCCGTGCGCAGGCCGCGATCACCGAGGATGGGTCCGGCACGTGCTCGAGCATTTCCAGACAGGTGACGATGTCGAACTGGCCGGCCATCTCTTCTGCGGCGGCTTCGGCGGTGGTCTGGCGATAGTCCACCTCGACACCGGACTCCAGCTGATGCAGGCGGGCAACGGACAGCGGCGCCTCACCCATGTCGATGCCCGTCACCTGGGCGCCACGATGCGCCATGGCTTCGGAGAGAATGCCGCCACCGCAGCCGACGTCGATCACTCGCTTGCCTGCCAGGCCAGCGTGGGTGTCGATATAGTCGACCCGCAACGGATTGATGTCATGCAGCGGCTTGAATTCACTGTCACGGTCCCACCAGCGACTGGCCAATGCCGAGAACTTGGCGATCTCGCTGGCATCGACATTGCCCAGATGGTCCTGGGGCTGGGCATCTTGCTGGGTGTCGTTATCGCTCATCTTTGCATCCTTACCGTTACGGAAGTGCTGTTCGGGAAGTGGCAGGCCTGTACAGGCACCTTACCCTCGGGCACGATTCCACCATTCTAATCCGACTGCCGTCGCGGGTCAGCGTCCAGCGCAAAAAACTCATCATGACGGGCACTTGCGTTACGATGGGGCGGGGCGTCGCGCCACGCGCGATGACCAGTCGTCATTATTGTCATGTAGCAACGGGGAGTGGTCATGAGCCTGGTTCCGATTCGCTGGGTAAGCCAGCAAGAGTGTGCGTCGCGGGAAGAAGACACGGCAGGCACCCCGCCCGATGCCAGCGCTGACGTCACTCATGATGTCACTTCTGATGTCACTCAGCCGGCGGTGAAGCTTGCACTGCTCGACCAGCGCCTGCTGCCGGGTGAGACCCGCGAGGTGCTGCTCGAGGATGCACGCGGGGTCGCGACTGCCATTACCGACATGGTGGTCCGCGGTGCACCGGCCATCGGGATCGCCGCCGCCTATGGCGTGGCGCTGGAGGCTTTCGTCATCAACCGCGAGGGCGGCGACTGGCAGTCACGCCTGGCCAGTGCCTGTGATGTGCTGGCTGCCTCGCGCCCGACAGCGGTCAACCTGTTCTGGGCGTTGGATCGCATGCGCAAGGTGATTGCCGCACACGCCACTCAGTCGCAGGCCCCGTATGAGGCGTTGCTGAAGGAGGCCGTACGCATTCATGAGCAGGATCTGGACGACAATCTGCGCATGGCCGAGTTTGGCGCCCAGGTGATTGCGGCCTCCCTCGCGCAGGGCGAGACGCGGTGCGAGGTCATGACCCACTGCAATACCGGCGCGCTGGCCACCGGCGGCCACGGCACGGCGTTGGGTGTGATTCGTACCGCCTACGCCCAGGGCATTCTCGGCCGTGTGCATGTCAACGAGACGCGCCCCTGGTGGCAAGGCTCTCGCCTGACGGCGTGGGAGCTGGTGCAGGAGAGGATTCCCGCGCGTCTGGCCGTGGAAGGTGCAGCTTCGCTGATCATGCAGCAGGGTGCCCGGACGCCGGAAGGAGTGCGCTGGTTGATCGTCGGCGCGGACCGCATTGCGGCCAACGGCGATACAGCTAACAAGATCGGTACCTTCTCGCTGGCCGTTCAGGCGCGCGCCCATGGCATCAAGGTCATGGTGGTGGCCCCGCTGGCCACGTTCGATGGCAGCCTGGCCAGTGGCGCGGACATCCCCATCGAGACGCGCGACGCCGCCGAGCTGCGCGAGGCGGGCGGTCGCCAGATCGCGCCGCAGGACATCGATGTCTTCAATCCGGTCTTTGATGTCACACCGCATGAGTATATTGATGCCATCGTCACGGAACATGGCGTGGTAGAGTCGCCCGATAG
>NZ_CFDJES010000071.1:0-7366 GCF_983723665.1 Cobetia sp.
TCTCGCCCGACGAGCGCGAGGCTGCCTATGCCTGGGTCGCCGAGCCACCGCGTGGTGGCTCTGGCATCGGTGCTGGTGCCAATAAAGCCCCCGCCGGCCGTGATGCCCAGACCCCAGCGGCGAAACGCCAACAGGCCTGAAGCACCCGCCATCGAGTGAGCCCCCAAAACGCCCTGCCACCGCCTCATGGCAGGGTGCGCGTCTGCACCAATCCCGCCAGCAACAGCGCTCCCATCGAAACCGCCCAGAGCGTCATCGCGCGCTCCACTTCCGCTCGCTCTGCACAGCGCAGCAGCTGGAAGACCGTGACCAGGGGCAGCATGTAGCGCGTCTCGATCAGCTCACGCGTGCAGACCATCAATGCAAGCATCACCAACAGCAGGCCACCATGCCCCAGCCGCAGCGGTGCTCTCAGCCACCAGAGCGCCATGCTGGTGGTCAGCAGCATGGTCACCCACAGCCCCACCGGGTGCTCATTGAGCCATAACAGCCAGCTGTTGCGGATCGTCCAGCGCTGGAAATTGTAGTCATGCGTCACCTCAAAGCTCATCACCAGCATGACCCACACACCCGCCAGCGCCCCCAGCAGCAGAATGCCCCGCCATGGCCAGGCACCCCGGGTGCACAGACGGCATAGCAGATGCCGCTGACGCGGCAAGTCGGCCAACCACAACGGCAGAAACACCACGCCGATCACGCCCAGGTAATAGCCGAGATTGCCGGTGTGCCAACCGGCCTGATGACGCGTGGTATCGCCCATGGCAATGCCGTCGTTCCAGACGACAAACCCGATGAAGGCGGCCACTGGAATCACGGCCACCCACCACCAGCGCACGATCAGGCCCCACCAGACGGAAAGCTGACGCAACGGCGAGCGCAGCGGTGGTGCCATGCCGACAGCCTGCGACCGAACCCCTGGCTGCGCATGCGTCATGAACAGCAACAGACCGCCCCACAGCCCGAGCAGCACGATACTGTCCTGTCGCAAGCCGAGGCCGGCCAGGATCAACACCAGCAACAGCAGACGCCGCTCACACACCAGCGCGACGAGCTGCAGCGCGACCAGCACGATGATCCACGGGTCGGTATACACCAGCGCCAGATAGGGAAAGATGATCGGCAGCCATAGCCACTGCCAGCTCTGACGATTCGCCTGTTGCTGGGCGCCGCTCTCATCGAGCATGGGGTCCAGGCGCCGATAGACGCTCGGCAGCGCCCGCCAGACCATGCACGCCATGACACTGAAGCCGAGCAGCGACAGGCCCCGCACCCAGTTCACCGAGGGCATTTCAGGCCAGCGCCCGGCCATGGCGTCAGCCGCGAGGGGAAGATTGAGCCACTCCCCCAAGGTCTGGAGTGCCATCAGCGTCACCGCCATGGTGGCGTGATACAGGGTCAGGGTGGTCAGCTTGGGATGCTGGCTCCAGTCGCCGGCGAGAAACTGGCGAATCTGCGCGAAATGCACTCCCTCATCGACGAAAGGGATCGGCAGGCGAAGGCTCACCAGCCACAGGGAAACGCTCAGGCACGCCCCCAGTGCGAGCAACGCCAACCCCACCTTCAAGGGCCAACGATGTCTGGCGCGCGCGTATCCCATGCGCTGATCGAGTGACGACATATCCTTGTCTCCTTGTCAGGTCTCCCTGAGAAAGCCGTTCACGGCCCTCTCCAAAGGGAAATCCCGTGTCACCAGTATCGGCAGGCGGGCGCGGATTTTCCAGTCTGGCCATGCACTTTGCCCCTCCAAGGCTCGCGGCAGTACAATGCGCTCAGTCTGCTTCGCTGATACGCCTGTAAAAGGCGTGCCGAAGACCTGCCTGTTCATGCTTCGCGACTGCGAAGCGTACCGATCAAAGCGACAAGTCGAGGGATCGCTGAGCCCATGCGTGCCAGTCAACTGCTGATTTCCACTCTCAAGGAAACCCCGTCCGACGCCGAAGTCGTCAGCCACCAGCTGATGCTGCGGGCCGGTTTCATCCGTCGCCTGACCTCCGGCCTCTACACCTGGATGCCACTGGGCCTGCGCACGCTGCGCAAGGTCGAGCGCATCGTGCGTGAAGAGATGGACCGCTCCGGCGCCCAGGAACTGCTGATGCCAGCCGTGCAGCCAGCCGAGCTGTGGCAGGAGTCCGGTCGCTGGGAGCAGTACGGCCCCGAGCTGCTGCGCGTCGTTGACCGTCACCAGCGCGACTACTGTGTCGGCCCGACCCACGAGGAAGTCATCACCGACCTCGCGCGTCGTGAGCTGAACAGCTACAAGCAGCTGCCGGCCAACTTCTACCAGGTCCAGACCAAGTTCCGCGACGAGATTCGTCCGCGCTTCGGTGTGATGCGCTCACGCGAGTTCGTGATGAAGGATGGTTACTCCTTCCACCTGGGCGAAGAATCCCTGAAAGAGACCTATCAGGTGATGTACGACACCTACGTGCGCATCTTCACGCGCCTGGGTCTCGACTTCCGTCCCGTCATCGCCGACAACGGCTCCATCGGTGGCACCGGCTCCCACGAATTCCACGTGCTGGCCGCCTCCGGTGAAGACGCCATCGCCTTCTCCACCGGCTCCGATTTCGCCGCCAACATCGAGAAGTGTGAAGCGCTGCCGGCACCGCTGGGCGAGACGCCTGAGCGCGCGGCACCGACCCAGGAGATGCAGCTGGTCGACACGCCGAACGCCAAGACCATCGCCGCGCTGGTCGAACAGCACGGCCTGGACATCAAGAAGACCGTCAAGACGCTGATCGTCAAGGCGGCCGAAGGCGTCGAAGGTGGTCTGATCGCACTGATGGTGCGTGGCGACCACGAGCTGAACGAGATCAAGGCCGAGCACCTGCCGCAGGTCGCCGAGCCGCTGACCATGGCCAGCGACGAGGAAGTGCGCGCCGCCGTCGGTGCTGGTTTCGGCTCCCTCGGTCCGGTCGGCCTCGAGATGCCGATCATCATCGATCGCAGCGTCGCGCTGATGAGCGATTTCGGTGCCGGTGCCAACATCGAAGGCAAGCACCACTTCGGCCTCAACTGGGAGCGCGATCTGCCGCTGCCGGAAATCGCTGATATCCGTAACGTCGTCGCCGGTGATCCGTCACCGGACGGCCAGGGCGTGATCGACATCGCACGCGGTATCGAGGTGGGTCACATCTTCCAGCTCGGCACCAAGTACTCCGAAGCCATGAACGCCACCGTGCTCGACGAGAACGGCAAGGCGCAGCCGCTGTCCATGGGCTGCTACGGCATCGGCGTGACCCGCGTGGTCGCCGCTGCCATCGAGCAGGGCAACGACAAGGGCGGCATCGTGCTGCCGGAAGCCATCGCGCCCTTCCAGGTCGCCATCGTGCCGATGAACGCCCACAAGTCCGTGCGCGTCAGCGAGACTGCCGAGCGCGTCTATCAGGAGCTGACCGCCGCCGGTTACGACGTGCTGCTGGATGATCGTGATCTGCGCCCGGGCAACAAGTTCGCCGACGGCGAGCTGCTGGGCATTCCGCATCGCCTGGTGATCGGTGACCGCGGTCTCGACAATGGCGAGTACGAGTACAAGGGTCGCACCGATGGCGAAGCGACCATGATCGCCGTCGACAGCCTGCTGGACTTCCTGGCCGAGCGCAGCGCGAGCTGAACTCGAGCAGCCTGAGCCACTGGCTCACGGCTGACGCTATCGCAGTACCCAAGACAGCCCGCTCCTCTTCTCGAGGGGCGGGCTGTCTCGTTATCTGCCTTCCTAGAACATCCCATTACCGTCAACGCCGCGGTAACGGCATAATGGCGCCATGACTGATAAGCAGGGACTGCGCATGACCATCTCATCGATTTCCCCTTCAGCGCCGCCCGCAAAAGGCGCTGCAGGTGACACCCCACTTCGCCGCCTGCGCCCGTGGCTGGCCGCTGTCCTGCTGACGTTGAGCGCCGCGTCTACCGGACTGACAAGCCCCCCTGTGCAGGCCGCCGCCGCTATCCCCGAGCATGGGCTATCGCCGGGGCTGCGTGACAGCCTGCGCGAGGCCTTGGCCGAGCCCGAGGCCTTCGAGGACCCCATCGATGCCCTGCACTGGGTATTGAGCATGCAGCAGCGTCTGGAGCGCTACATGCCCGACCGCGCCGCGCGCATCGACCTGCTGCGCAAGGTGCGCCGCGAAGCGACGCGCACAGGCCTGGCGCCGGAGCTGATCCTGTCCGTCATCCAGGTCGAGAGCGCCTTCAAACCCACCGCGGTCTCCCACGCAGGTGCCCGCGGCCTGATGCAGGTCATGCCGTTCTGGAAGCGTGAGATCGGCGAGCCCGACGACAATCTGCTCGATCAGGACACCAGCCTGCGTTACGGCGCCACCATCCTTGCCCACTACCTCAAGCGCGAGAAAGGCGACATCACCGATGCGCTGGCACGCTACAACGGCAGCCTCGGCAAGACCTGGTACCCGGAGCGGGTGATGCGCGCCTGGACCACCCGCTGGTGGTATCAGGCGCCGGCACCCTTCGTCGCCGAACGCACGCCCGAAGGCCTTGTCGACACCGCTGCCGAAGACGCGTCACGACGCGCCGAGACCAGCAGCACTGAGCCAGGCCAGGAACCGCTCGCCGCCGAGGACACCTTCGACGGCCCTGCCAACCGCTCGCTGGCCGCCGGCGGCAGCCCCTGACAGGCCCGACAGCGCCTGACAGACCCGACAGCAGGTGATGACAGCAGCTGTTGACGAGAAAAGCAGCAGACACGAAAAAGCCTCGCCCGGAACACCGGGCGAGGCTTTTTGCTTACCGCTTGCGATCAATCCCGCTGATCGTCAGACCAGGGTCGGGCCTGCCGCGATGATCGCCTCATCCACGCCGGCGAACTTCTTGAAGTTCTCGACGAACTTGGCTGACAGGTCACGCGCCTTGCTGTCGTAGGCGGCGCGGTCTTCCCAGGTCTCACGCGGGTCGAGCAGGCTGGAATCGACGCCCGGCACGCGCACCGGCACATCCAGGTTGAGCACGTCGATGTGACGCGTCTCGATGTCCGCCAGCGCACCGTTCTGGATCGCGCTGATGATGCCGCGCGTGGTCGGGATGGAGAAGCGTGAGCCGCCCTCACCGTAGGAGCCACCGGTCCAGCCGGTGTTGACCAGGTAGACGCGTGAGCCGAAGGCATCGATGCGCTTGATCAGCAGGTCGGCGTATTCACGTGCCGGACGCGGGAAGAACGGCGCGCCGAAGCAGGTGGAGAAGGTGGCTTCGAGACCGGCGGTGGAGCCCATCTCGGTAGAGCCGACCTTGGCGGTGTAGCCGGACAGGAAGTGGTAGGCCGCGGCCTGCTTGCTGAGCACGGACACCGGCGGCAGCACGCCGGACATGTCGCAGGTCAGGAAGACGATGGCATTCGGCTCGCCGGCACGGTTTTCCGGCACGCGCTTCTCGATGTGCTCCAGCGGGTAGGCGGCACGCGAGTTCTGGCTCAGACGGTCATCGCCGTAATCCGCGCCACGACGGTCATCCAGCACCACGTTTTCCAGCACGGCACCGAACTTGATCGCGTTCCAGATCACCGGCTCGTTCTTCTGGGACAGGTCGATGCACTTGGCGTAGCAGCCGCCTTCGATGTTGAAGACGGTGCCTTCGCCCCAGCCATGCTCGTCATCACCGATCAGGTAACGCGCCGGGTCGGCGGACAGGGTGGTCTTGCCGGTGCCGGACAGGCCGAAGAACAGCGTGGTCTCGCCGTCGTCACCGACGTTGGCGGAGCAGTGCATCGGCAGCACGTCCTTTTCCGGCAGCAGGAAGTTCTGCACCGAGAACATGGCCTTCTTCATCTCACCGGCGTAACGCATGCCCGCCAGCAGGACGCGGCGACGCGCGAAGTTGATCAGCACGACGCCGTCGGAGTTGGTGCCATCACGCTGTGGCTCGCAGGTGAAGTGCGGCGCGTTGAGGATGGTCCACTCGCTCTTGTCCTTGGCATTGAAGCTGTCCGGACGCACGAACATGGTACGCGCGAACAGGTTGTGCCAGGCCGTCTCGGTGGTCACGCGGATCGGCAGGTAGTGCTCGAGGTCAGCGCCGACATGCAGCTCGGAGACGAAGCTGTCGCGCTCGCCGAGGTAGTCCTCGACGCGTTCCCACAGGGCGTCGAAACGCTCCGGGCTGAACGGGCGATTGACGCTGCCCCAGTCGATGGCGTCCGAGGTGGACGGCTCGTCGACGATGAAGCGGTCGTTCGGGGAGCGTCCGCTACGGGCGCCCGTCTCCACGACCAGCGCGCCGTTGTCGGCCAGACGTCCTTCGCCGCGAGCCACTGCCAGCTCGATCAGCTCTGCGCTGCTGAGATTGGTGTGAGTGGTCACCGCACTGTCTTGATGCTTGCTCATTCGCGTCTCCGCGGCTCAGGGCCGCCCTCTCTCTTGATGGCTGAAGCCAGATGCCCGAGGTACATGCCACAGGCTTATTTTGTGATCGATCGTTGCTGCCCGATCGCGCATGACGGCATGCCATGACACCGTCGATACCACCAGCACAGGGCATCCGGCCCTGTGCTGGCAAGGCATTATGGCAAAAAGGGTGTCGGGCGGAAACGCCCATTGTTGCAACACTTTGGCGCAGTCGCCGTCGCCTGACGGACGACGATATGTCAGACAATCATCATCCCCGTGGCCAGCCGCCGGCGCGTCGGGAAATGCTCAATGCACGACGGGGCTTTCGGCGTCAGGATCTTCGATGATCGCTTCCACTTCCGCGGCACTGAAGGAATAGCGGGTATGGCAGAAGTGACACTGGGTGGCCAGCTCGCCCTGCTCGGCGACGATCTGACGCAGCTCGTCGGCGGCGATGCTGTGCAGGGCAGCGCCCAGACGCTCGCGCGAACAGGTGCAGCCGAAACGCAGCGCCTTGGGTTCATAGATGCGCACGGTTTCTTCGTGATAGAGACGATGCAGCACTTCCTGCTGGTCCAGCGTCAGCAGCTCCTCGGCCTTGAGGGTCTCGGCCAGATGCACGACGCGCTCCCAGGCATCCGGGTCCTTGTTGGCGTCATCGTTGGGCAGCTGCTGCAGCATCACGCCGCCGGTGCGCTTGCCATCGGCCATCAGCCACAGGCGGGTCGGCAGCTGCTCTGACTGGCTGAAGTAGCTCTCCAGACAACCGGCGAGGCTGTCCTGATCGATGGCCACGATGCCCTGATAGCGCTTGCCTTCACGCGGGTCGAGGGTGATCACGATCTGCCCCTGGCCGACCAGCTCCTGCAGGCTGGACTCTTCCGTCGGCAACACCGCTTCATCGCTGAGGCGTGCGATGGCGCGCAGCTCACCGCCGGGGTTCGACTCGGCCATCAGCTGGCGCACGACACCGGTGCCGCGCACTTCCAGCGTCATGGTGCCATCGAGCTTGATGGTCTCGGTCAGCAGCG
>NZ_CFDJES010000071.1:7466-15031 GCF_983723665.1 Cobetia sp.
CCGCGCACTTCCAGCGTCATGGTGCCATCGAGCTTGATGGTCTCGGTCAGCAGCGCCACGGCCGCCAGCATCTCGCCCAGCTGGCGCGAGATGGCCTGCGGGTAGGAGTGACGATCGAGCACCTCGGCGTAGGCCTTGTCGAGTGTGACGATCTCGCCACGCACGTTGGTGGCATCGAACAGGAAGCGCTGGATCTGATCGAAGCTCGGCGCGGCCGCATCGTCAGTGGAATGGGAATCTTGCATGTCGTGTTCGCTCATTGAGGGACCTCAAGGCAGGCGTGAAGGGAGAGCGCACAAGCGCCCCCATGTCAGGCCGCCAACAACGATGTGCTGACACACATCGGTATGGAAATTGTGCCGGTCGGTGCCAAGGCACCCGGCGGTGACTCGCTCTGGCTCAGCTATCGGCATCCTGGCGCTGGAAGCGATGGATGTTGCGACGCTGTTTCTTGTCAGGACGGCCGGGAGGCGGCGTCATGCCCTGATTGCCGAGGCGACGCGTCTCGGCCTCACGCTCACGGCGCTCGCGGGACTCCTGCGTCTCCTGATAGAGCTTCTGGGCCTCGGGCGCGCCACGGCGCTGGTCGCTGAGGGCCAGCACCTCGACGACGAGGCGATCCCAGCCCTGCGGCACCTCGATCACGGCGCCGACCTCGACGGTCTTGGAGGTTTTCACCTTGCCGCCGTTGTACTGGATCTTGCCGCCTTCGATGGCCTTCTTGGCCATGCCACGCGTCTTGAAGAAACGCGCCGCCCACAACCACTTGTCGATACGTACCTGATCGCTCATGACGCCTCCTTGCCCTCCCCGTCGCTCGAGACTCCGGCATTGGCCACCTCAGGGCCCGCCCCCTCGGTCAGCACTGCAAAGCCGTCCAGGCCGTGCACACGCTCGAAATCACGCGCAGGGCGCTTCGAATCCGGCTGACGCACGCCCAGCAGATGGGCAATGCCATAGGTGTGGGCACTTTCCAGCACCTGGGGATTGTCATCGATGAACAGGGTACGCGCCGGATCGAAGGGCTCGATCTCGTTGAGCTTGTGCCAGAAGGCCTGCTCTTCCTTGGCGTGGCCCAGATCCGCGGACGACACCACGGCGTCGAAGTAGTCGCCCATGCCGGTCAGCGCGAACTTGAGATCGATGCCATGACGGTCGGCGTTGGTCGCCAGCACCACGCGTTGCGGCTGATCGCGCAGCCAGGCGAGGAAGTCCTCGGCCTCATGGCGATAGCCGATCAGATGCTGCACTTCACGCTTCAGGGCGACGACGTCGAGCTCGAGCTCACGGCTCCAGTAATCGAGGCTGTACCAGTTGAGCGTGCCGGACTCGCTGATGATGCGCGCCTTGAGATCGGCCTGCAGCGCCTCATCGAGGCGGTGCAGCTCGCAATAGCGCCTGGGCAGGTGTTCGAGCCAGAAGTGGCTGTCGAAGTGAAGGTCAAGCAGAGTGCCGTCCATGTCCAACAGCACGGTGTCGATAGTGTTCCAGTCAAGCATCGGATTCTGTCAGCCAGAGGGAAATTTGGCCTCATAGTGTAAAGCATGGCCCACGGGCGCGCATGTGCAACGAGGAGTGATGACGGCTTGTGATTGCCCCGCTCGCGGCGGCCTGCCACGATGAGCGACAGTGTTCTCTCTTCTCATACTGCCTCGCGAGGACTTGCGATGGATGATGCGCCAGATACCGTTCACCCGACCATGAATCATTCAGACACCAGCCACACGCTGACGCCGCCGCGGATCGACTCACGCCGCGAGGTCGCACGCTCGCGCCTGTTCGCCGTCGAAGCGCTGGAATTGACCTTCTCCAATGGCGCCACCCGCAGCTTCGAGCGCCTCAAGAGCGGCGGTCACGGCGCGGTGATGATCGTCGCCATGCCCGACCCCGACCACGTGCTGATGATCCGCGAATATGCCGCTGGCCCTGAGCAATATGTGCTGACCCTGCCCAAGGGACTGATCGACCCGGGCGAGGACCCGGTGACCGCCGCCAATCGCGAATTGATGGAAGAATGCGGTTATGGCGCGCACAACATCGAGCCACTGGCCGAACTGAGCCTGGCGCCCAACTACATGGATCACCGCATGAACGTGATGCTGGCGCGCGATCTGTTCGAAAAGCGCCTGCCGGGCGATGAGCCGGAACCGCTGGTCGTCGAGCGCCACCGCCTCGATGAACTGCCGGCGCTGTTGGCGCGTGAGGACTTCCACGAGGCGCGCGCGATCGCGGCGCTGTTCATGGCCCGCGAACGCCTGCTGGCCGGGGAAGATACCTACAGCCCGCGCTGGTGGTAGGGGCTTGATGGCAAGCGCTGTTGGCAGGCATTGATGGCAAGCACGGGTAACAAGTACTGGCCACAAGCGCCCGAGGGCCCAGCCCCCTTCCCTCCTGCCCCTCACACCCTGCCTTGCATGCTCCCATACGACGACAAGCCCCCGCCAATGGCGGGGGCTTGTCGTTTCACTCGCGATGCGCTCAAGCGGGTCGTGCTGGCGACTCGTTCAGGCACCGCAAGATCCATTGCGGGTCTGGCCTGAGACCAGACCGTCAAGGCACGTTTATTCGGTCTTCATGCTGCCATCAGCGGTGTTGGACGAACCGGATTCCGGGCTGACGCCCATATGGTCTTCGCCTTTATCCATGACCTTGCCGTGCTTGGCGGACTCGGACTGGGCCGTGCCACCTTCCACCATCATGGAATCCTTCTTGGTATTGGCAGAACCACTCTCGGTGTTGCGTTCGGCGTCGTCATGCACCTTGCCATCTTCATGACCCGCAGCAGTACCGCCCTCTACCTTGGTGGAGTGGGCGCCAGTGTTGGCGGAACCGGTGTTGCTGGATTCGTGGTGCTCGGCAAAGGCAGCGGTGGTCGGCAGTGCCAGGGCAGTCGCGAAAAGTGCAGCAGTCAGCTTCTTCATGATCCATCCTCCAGTAGCGGTCTGTTGCAAGAGACGAGCAGATGATTCGCTCGGCCGTTGCCGGTAAGCCTTCAGAAATCCCGAGACTGGATGTCTCGAGTTCCAGGCTCCACAAGACGCTCCTAACTATCTCAACGACGTCTTGTGGTACTGCGTCAAATCTTTGCGGCGCATGTATCGAACACCCTCTAGCGCGTCGGCTGCTTGTCGGAGCAGTCTTCAAAAAACGTCACCAGAGTTGTACCCGAACCTGCTGGTGTCATTCTTGACGAAAGCGCCAATCTGCCGAGGCGTGTTGCGTCACATGCGCCCTGATGCCTAAAGATATGGAACTACAGGGCCAGACTTTCAAGCAGAGAAGGGAAAGAAAAATATCTTTCTTCCAGATTTCCTATACAAGAGTGAGATATCGGCTCGCGTTTAATTAGCGCCCATATGGGCTGCTGGCCGCTCATCAGGCGGCTTGCCGCGCATCGGTTGCCTGACGCCATGCGTCAAGTGACGCAAGATGGCTTGCAGTATTTTACTCAACGAAACATTTTGTAACCCTATGACTCCACGACATCGCCCATCTCTGCGGTCATCGGCAGTGGTCGCCACACCTCCCTCTGCAAGCACCGCCATCACCTGAATGACAGGAGACTCACATGCCAGACGTGCTGATCGGGGGACTCGCAGGACAGGGACCCAAGGGCCACATCACGCTAGCCGGGGCACTGGCCAATCGTCACGGCCTGGTCGCCGGTGCGACAGGTACCGGCAAGACCGTCACGCTGCAGGTGCTGGCTGAAGAGTTTTCGCGCATGGGAGTGCCGGTGTTCACCGCCGACGTCAAGGGTGACCTCTCCGGTATCGCCGCGGCGGGTAACCCGCATCCGCGCGTCGATGAACGCCTCGCCAGCCTCGGCATCAATGACTGGCAGCCTCAGGCCGCGCCCGTCAGGCTGTGGGATCTGTTCGGCAAGAGCGGGCATGCAGTGCGCGCCAGCATGGCTTCCATGGGGCCTGAGCTGATGTCGACCCTGCTGGAATTGAACGACACCCAGAGTGGCCTGATGCACCTGGCCTTCGATCATGCCGAGCGTGAAGGGCTGGAGCTGATCGACCTCAAGGACCTGATCAGCCTGCTCAAGCATATCGAGCGTGAGCGCGAAGGCTTCGAGGAGCGCTATGGCAGTGTCAGCCCCCAGAGCCTCGGTGCCATGCTGCGCCGGGTGCATGTGCTGGCCACCCAGGGCGGCGAGCGCTTCTTCGCCGAACCGGCGCTCGACATCAATGACATGCTGGCGACCACGGGCGAGGGAGACCAGACACGCGGCTTCATCAATCTGCTCGATGGGCGTGAGTTGATGCAGAGTCCACGCCTCTATACCACCTTCCTGCTGTGGTTCCTGTCGACGCTCTTTCGCACCCTCCCAGAACGCGGCGATGCCGACCGCCCGGTGCTGGTCTTCTTCTTCGACGAGGCCCACCTGCTCTTCGATGCCGCTCCCAAGGCATTGCTTGAGCGCCTCGAGCAGACGGTGCGCCTGATTCGCTCCAAGGGGGTCGGCGTCTACTTCGTGACCCAATCCCCCGCCGACATCCCCGATGACGTGCTCGGCCAGCTGGGCAACCGGATCCAGCATGCCCTGCGCGCCTTCACTCCACGCGACCAGAAGGCCGTCAAGACCGCTGCCGAGACCTTCCGCCCCAACCCGGCCCTCGATACGGCTCAGGTGATCACGGAGCTGGGCGTGGGCGAGGCACTGGTCTCGGTGCTCGACAGCAAGGGCACGCCCACCCAGGTGGAGCGCACCTTGATCGCGCCGCCGCGGGGGCGGATCGGCCCGTTGAGTGACAGCGAGCGCACAGCGCTGCTGGCAAGCTCATCACTGGCCGGTCGCTACGATGAGGTGATAGACCGTGAATCGGCTCACGAGCGTCTCGAGGCGCAACTGACGAGCTCGGCGACGGCCCAGGTTCGGCCAGAGGAGACACCAGCGGCTACGCCTGACACCACGCCGCCTGCCACAGAACGGGATGGAAGCGCTCAAGCCGCTGCCAGCCGCGACTCCGAGCAAACAAGTCCGGTGGCCGAAAGCGCCCCACGCTCCGGTGGCAGGCAGCGTCAGGGTGTCATGGAGACCCTGCTCAAGTCCGTGATGCGCGCCTTGGGGTCACAGCTGGGACGGACCCTGATTCGCAGCCTGCTGCGCTCCTTCACTCGCCGCTGAGGCTCGCTCCTTTCAGTCTGATACCACGCCAACAGCGTGACGCCTCGCCAACAGCCTGAAGCGCTCACTGGCAAGGAAAGGCTTTTCCCGGCAAGCAAGCTCTCGAGACTGAGAGACTCATCCTTCACGAAAAGCAGGACATCACCCATGGTCATTTGACCATGGGTGATGTCCTGCTTTCGCTATCCAAGGCTGCTGACATCATATCGTCGCGCAAACTTCATTCGCTCTCGGCAAGGAGACGCCATACTGATGATTGCTGCTTACCGGCAGCACACCATGACACACACGCGCTTGCCACTACTCTCGGGGAGACTTGACGATGTGCATGAGCAATGAAGCATTGGAATTGTGGCTGAACGACAACTGGTTCTCGATCGAACTGGCGTTGGAAGCCATCGATATGGAAGCGACAGCGGAACCTCAGCTGGCAGAAGCCGCTTGAGCCAACAACGATACGCATGACAACAGCGGGATCCTGCCTGCCCCACCGGTGACATCAGGTGTGAAACGGCACAGGACACGGATGACAGGACAAGCGGCACACAGACTCTGCCACGCATGACGACGCATCATGGTGGGCAGAGAAAGAACTTGTCGGGGAGGCCGTCGATCAGCCATCGACCGGCCTCCCCGTTTCTTTTGTACCACCACCAGAGTCACGGCCTGGCGCGCCTCCAATCCAGTCGCACCTCGAAAAGCCCCGCCAGTCTTACGTGTATGAACAGTTGATTTCCTGCCCCGGCAAAACGCCCGTTCATCGCTCCCAACCGCCATACTCTTTTTTTGGTCATTCCCTCTCCCCGCAACATGCAAGATAAGGATGTCACATGCTGCCTACTCCGCCCGCGCGACCACCCTCTTCGGGGCATTCGAGTCCCGTTGATACCTCAGAGCTCTCGCCACAAGCCGCCGCCGCGACTGTCTTCCTCAATGAGAATCTCGGACCCGCCCAGCTGCAAGCGCTGTTTGCCCTGACACTCGCGCCTGCGGGAACCTTCAGCGAACAGCTCAGAGAGTACCTGGTGACCGCTTGCCGCCTGCTGGGGATGACCACCGGCATCCTCGGCCACGCTGAGGCCAATCGCTATGAAATCATGGCGGCGGTCAATCCGCCGCCCGGCAAGGTCGAGGGCGCGATCGCACCGCTGAACGAGACCTACTGCAATGAAGTCGTTGAGCAGGCTGGCTGCATCGCCTACGCCAATATCGCGACCACGCCAGCACTCGAGGCTCATCCGGCCCTCAAGTCGATGCCCTTCCAGAGCTATATCGCCGCCCCGGTATGGACCGAAGGCCGTCTGACCGGCACCGTCTGCTTCGGCGACAACTCACCGCGCGCGGCAGATTTCAGCGCCAGCGATCGTGCACTGGTCGAGACACTGGCCAGCCTGCTGGGAGGCTTGATCGATCGCGAGAATGCGCGCAAGCGGCTGACCAGTGAACTGAGCAACCTGCGCCTCGCCTACCAGGAGATGGAGCTGCTGTTCTCGCGCTGCCAGCTCCCGATGGCGATCATGGACTTCCATGGCCATTGGACACGTCTCAATCCGGCGCTGGCCCAACTGCTGGGGACGGAGAGGAGTGAACTGCAGCGTGGCGCGCTGGAGGATGTCTCCCACCCTGCTGACATGCAGGCCTGTCAGGAGGCGCTTCTGGCCATGCAGGCCGGCGAGATCACCCACTTCGAGCAGCCGCATCGCTATCTGGGCAGACAGGGGCAGATCATCGAAGTCATGCTGCATCTGGATGTGATCGACAGCCACTCCGGCGTCATTCTCAGCCAGCACCAGGATCTCAGCGAGCAGCGCTCCCACGAGGAGAGCCTGGCCCGCATGCGGCACAAGCTGGCCAGCATGGCGCCCCCGGGCCCGGCCGTGCCGTCGGTGCTGGACAAGCTGTTGCCCACGGAGATCTTCGAGCAACAGCTGGATGGTGAAATTGCGCGCAGTGCGCGCCATGGGCAGCCACTGTCGATTCTGCTGCTCAACGTGGATGCCTTTACCGACTTCAATCGCCAGTACGGCCGCGCCGCAGGAGACCGCGCACTGCAGCAGGTCTCCACCATCCTGCGCAACGCGACACGCAAGAGCGACCTGCTCAGCCAGCGCGACGATGGCTCGCTGATTGCGGTGCTGGGCCAGACAGATTCCAGCGGCGCCATCATCCTCGCCGAGCGCGTCCGCCATGCCACGGCAGAACTGCATGGTCTCGACGGGCCGGTCACCTGCAGCATCGGGCTGACCTGCTATCATCCGGCACCCGATACGCTCACGCTGGCCAACCGTCTCGAGCTTTGCGAGCGCGCCCAGCACGCACTCAAGAAGGCCAAACGCCAGGGACGCAATCGCGTGCGCTTCCTGGAGCTTGAGCCGGTCATCCCGACGGACACCTTCGCAAGCCCCCAGTCACCGAGCGGCTTCCCCTC
>NZ_CFDJES010000072.1:0-14861 GCF_983723665.1 Cobetia sp.
GACTACGTCAAGAACATGATCACCGGTGCTGCCCAGATGGACGGCGCTATCCTGGTCTGTTCCGCTGCTGACGGCCCCATGCCGCAGACTCGCGAGCACATCCTGCTGTCCCGTCAGGTCGGCGTTCCGTTCATCGTTGTCTTCCTGAACAAGGCTGACATGGTCGATGACGAAGAACTGCTCGAGCTGGTCGAGATGGAAGTTCGTGAACTCCTGAGCGAGTACGACTTCCCGGGCGACGACACTCCGATCATCATCGGCTCTGCCCTGATGGCTCTGGAAGGCAAGGACGACAACGGCATGGGTACTACCGCCGTTGCCAACCTGATCAAGGCCCTGGATGCGTACATCCCGGAGCCGGAGCGTGCTATCGACCAGCCGTTCCTGATGCCGATCGAAGACGTCTTCTCCATCTCTGGCCGCGGTACCGTCGTCACTGGCCGTATCGAGCGTGGTCTGGTCAAGACTGGCGAAGAGATCGAGATCATCGGCGTGCGTGACACCACCAAGACTACCGTTACCGGTGTCGAGATGTTCCGCAAGCTGCTGGACGAAGGTCGTGCTGGCGAAAACGTCGGCGCCCTGCTGCGCGGCACCAAGCGTGATGACGTCGAGCGTGGCCAGGTTCTGGCCAAGCCGGGCTCCATCAAGCCGCACACCAAGTTCGAAGCCGAAGTCTACGTCCTGTCCAAGGAAGAAGGCGGTCGTCACACTCCGTTCTTCAAAGGCTATCGTCCGCAGTTCTACTTCCGTACCACTGACATCACTGGTACCTGTGAGCTGCCGGAAGGCGTCGAGATGGTCATGCCGGGCGACAACGTCCAGATGGTCGTGTCTCTGATCGCTCCGATCGCCATGGAAGATGGTCTGCGTTTCGCTATCCGTGAAGGCGGTCGTACCGTCGGCGCTGGCGTCGTGGCCAAAATCGTCGAGTAAGGTTCTCCTTACCTGACACAGAAGGGGGCCCTGATGGGCCCCCTTTTCTCGCATGTTTGACACCTGATGTCAGTCTGCCTATAATGCGCATCCTTTGAATGCGTGGGTGACGGCCTACGCCGTCGACATCCATTGGAGTTTTGGGCAATGCAAAACCAGAAGATTCGCATCCGGTTGAAAGCATTCGACCACCGTCTGATCGACCAGTCCTCTGCAGAGATCGTTGAAACTGCAAAGCGTACCGGTGCTCAGGTTCGTGGCCCGATCCCGCTGCCGACCCGTCGCGAGCGTTACACCATCCTGGTCTCTCCGCACGTCAACAAGGACGCGCGTGACCAGTATGAGATTCGTACCCACAAGCGCGTTCTCGACATCGTCGAGCCGACAGAGAAGACTGTCGACGCGCTGATGAAGCTTGACCTGGCTGCCGGTGTGGACGTCCAGATCAAGGTTGACTGATACCTCACTAGTCACTGCGGCCCAGCGCTCTCACTGATAGAGCAGCAGCCGCCACGCCGGGATGGCGTCATACAATGTGCTAGTGGAATGCTCTGGAAAGGGCAGCCATAGCGGGTGACAGCCCCGTACACTAAAGGAGACTGAACATGTCTATCGGTTTAGTCGGTAAGAAGGCCGGGATGACCCGTGTCTTCACCGAAGCTGGCGCCTCTGTGCCGGTTACCGTGATTGAAGTTGAGCCGAACCGCATCGTGACCATCAAGTCTCTCGAGACTGACGGCTACAATGCTATTCAGGTGACAACTGGCTCTCGTAAAGCCAAGCACCTCACCAAGGCAACTGCTGGTCAGTATGCCAAGGCGGGTGTTGAGGCTGGCCGTACCCTGATGGAATTCCGCCTGAACGAAGGCGACGAAGCTCCTGCAGTGGGCGGCGAACTCACCGTATCCCTCTTTGAAGCTGGTCAAAAGATTGACGTGACCGGCACCTCCAAGGGTAAAGGTTTCCAGGGCGCAGTTAAGCGCTGGAACTTCCGCACCCAAGACGCTACCCACGGTAACTCACTGTCGCACCGCGCGCCGGGTTCCATCGGTAACTGTCAGACCCCGGGCCGCGTCTTCAAAGGTAAGAAGATGGCTGGCCAGATGGGCAACGTCCGTTCCACCGTCCAGAGCCTGGAAGTGGTCCGCGTCGACGCTGAACGCAATCTTCTGCTGGTCAAGGGTGCCGTTCCAGGTGCTCCGGGCGGCGAAGTGATCGTGCGTTCCGCTGTGAAAGCTCGCTGAGGGGAATTAACCGATGAATCTTAATCTTGCAGGTGCAGGCGGCGCAGTAGACGTCTCCGATGCCACCTTTGGTAAGGACTTCAACGAGGCTCTGGTTCACCAGGTCGTCACCGCCTATCTGGCTGGTGCACGTCAAGGTACCGTGGCTCAGAAGACCCGTTCTGACGTGTCCGGCGGTGGCAAGAAGCCGTGGCGTCAGAAAGGTACTGGTCGTGCACGTGCCGGTACCATCCGTTCCCCGCTGTGGCGTTCTGGCGGTGTGACCTTTGCGGCGCGTCCTCAGGACCACTCGCACAAGGTCAACCGCAAGATGTATCGCGCTGCCATGCGTTCCATCCTGTCCGAGCTGGTCCGTCAGGATCGCCTGGTCGCGGTCGACGCTATCAGCGTCGAAGCTCCGAAGACCAAGCTGCTGATCGCCAAGCTCCAGGAACTGGGCCTTGAGAAAGCGCTGATCGTCACTGAAGAGCAGGACGTCAACCTGTACCTGGCCGCGCGCAACATCCCGTATGTTGACGTCGTCAATGTCGCTGGCGCTGACCCGGTCAGCCTCGTCGGTTACGACAAGGTGCTGATGACTGTCGCTGCCCTGCGCAAGTTCGAGGAGAACCTGGGATGAATCAGGAACGCGTATTCAAGGTCCTGCTTGGTCCTCACATGACCGAGAAGGCCGCGGTCGCTGCCGAGAACAACCAGTACGTGTTCAAGGTTGCCAGCGACGCGACAAAGCCCGAAATCAAGAAAGCCGTCGAAGCGCTGTTTGGTAAGAAAGTCGATCGTGTTCAGGTTCTGAACATGAAAGGCAAGACCAAGCGCACCGCTCGCGGTGTTGGTCGTCGCGCTGGTTATCGCAAGGCCTATGTAACTCTGGCCGCCGGCGAGACCATCGAAGACTTCTCTGGCGCCGAGTAAGGCAGGAGTACGGAACATGGCAATTGTTAAGACAAAACCTACCTCCGCCGGTCGCCGCCACCTGGTAAAGGTCGTCAATGACGAACTTTTCAAAGGTCGCGCGTACGCTCCGCTGCTTGAAAAGCAGTCAAAGTCCGGTGGTCGTAACAATAATGGTCGCATCACTACTCGCCACATCGGCGGTGGTCATCGTCACCATTACCGTCTGGTCGATTTCAAGCGCAACAAGGATGGCATTCCGGCCATCGTTGAGCGTCTGGAGTACGATCCGAACCGTAGCGCGAACATCGCGCTGGTGAAGTACCTTGACGGCGAACGTCGCTACATCATTGCACCGAAAGGTGTCTCTGCTGGCGATCGTCTCGAGTCTGGTGTTAACGCACCGATCAAGAAAGGCAACGCTCTGCCGCTGCGCAATGTCCCGGTGGGTTCCACCGTTCACTGTGTAGAGCTGAAGCCAGGCAAGGGCGCCCAGATCGCTCGTAGTGCAGGTACCAGTGCCCAGGTCGTGGCACGTGACGGTAACTACACCACGCTGCGTCTGCGCTCTGGCGAGATGCGTAAGGTGCTGTCCGAATGCCGTGCAACTCTCGGCGAAGTGGGCAACTCCGAGCACAGCCTCCGTCAACTGGGCAAGGCCGGTGCTAAGCGTTGGAGAGGCGTGCGCCCGACTGTTCGCGGTGTCGCGATGAACCCGGTCGATCACCCGCATGGTGGTGGTGAAGGTCGTACCTCTGGTGGCCGTCACCCGGTCAGCCCGTGGGGCGTCCCGACCAAGGGTCACAAGACTCGCAAGAACAAGCGCACCGATAAGCTTATCGTCCGTCGCCGCAAGGCCAAGTAACAGATATTGAGGGGTAACGGCTGTGCCACGTTCACTGAAGAAAGGTCCTTTTATTGACCTTCATCTGCTGAAGAAGGTTGAGACAGCAGTGGAAAAGAACGACCGCAAACCGATCAAGACCTGGTCGCGTCGTTCCATGATCCTGCCGAACATGGTCGGGCTCACCATTGCCGTCCATAACGGTCGCCAGCATGTCCCGGTTCTCGTTTCTGAGGAAATGGTCGGTCACAAGCTCGGCGAGTTTGCTGCCACCCGCACATACCGCGGGCACGCTGCAGATAAAAAAGCCAAACGGTAAGCCAGAGAGGATTTAAGAGATGGAAGTAGCTGCTAAGCTGCGCGGCGCTCGTTTATCCGCCCAGAAGGCCCGTTTGGTGGCTGACCAGGTGCGCGGTAAGCCGGTCGCCGAGGCGCTGAATCTGCTCGCTTTCTCACCGAAGAAGGCCGCGAAGATTGTTCGCAAGGTTCTGCAGTCCGCGATCGCGAATGCGGAAGAAAACAACGGCATGGACATTGACGAGCTTCGCGTCTCGACTATCTGTGTCGACGAGGGCATGACGCTCAAGCGCATCCAGCCACGTGCCAAAGGCCGTGCGGATCGTATCTTGAAGCGCACTTGTCATATCACCGTCAAGGTAGCCGAGAAGTAGGAGACGACCAATGGGTCAGAAAGTTAATCCGACAGGTTTCCGACTGGGTATTGTCAAGGATCATACCTCTGTCTGGTACGCCGAAGGCGCTACCTATGCCGACAAACTGAACAACGATCTGCAGGTGCGTGGATTCCTGGAAGAGCGTCTGAAAAGCGCTTCCGTGAGCCGCATCAGCATCGAGCGTCCGGCAAACAACGCCCGTATTACCATTCACACCGCCCGTCCGGGTATCGTGATCGGTAAGAAAGGTGAAGATGTCGACCGCCTTCGTCGTGAAGTTTCCGAGATGATGGGCGTTCCCGTCCACATCAACATCGAGGAGATTCGCAAGCCGGAACTCGATGCCAAGCTGGTTGCTGCCAATGTGGCAGGTCAGCTCGAGCGTCGTGTCATGTTCCGTCGTGCGATGAAGCGTGCTGTGCAGAACGCAATGCGTCTGGGCGCCAAGGGCATCAAGATTCAGCTCTCTGGTCGTCTCGGCGGTGCCGAAATCGCCCGTACCGAATGGTACCGCGAAGGCCGCGTTCCGCTTCACACCCTGCGTGCTGACATTGATTACTCCACCTTCGAAGCTCACACCACCTACGGCATCATTGGTGTCAAGGTCTGGATCTTCAAAGGCGAGATCCTCGGTGGCATCGAAGAGGTGCGAGCCAAGGCGAAGCAGCCCGCGTCCGCACCCAAGAAGAAAGGCAAGTAAGGGGGTAATCGATGTTACAGCCCAAGCGTATGAAATTCCGCAAGATGCAGAAAGGTCGCAACCGTGGCCTGGCGCATCGCGGAAGCAAGGTAAGCTTTGGTGAGTTTGGCCTGAAAGCCACCGGCCGTGGTCGTATCACCGCTCGTCAGATCGAAGCTGGCCGTCGTGCCATCACTCGTCACGTCAAGCGTGGCGGTAAGATCTGGATCCGTGTCTTCCCAGACAAGCCGATCTCCAACAAGCCGTTGGAAGTTCGTATGGGTAAAGGTAAGGGTTCTGTCGAGTACTGGGTCGCTCAGATCCAGCCCGGCAAGGTCCTCTACGAGATCGAAGGTGTGTCCGAAGAGCTGGCCCGTGAAGCATTTAGCCTGGCCGCTATGAAGATGCCGATCTCCACCACCTTTGTTAAGCGGACGGTGATGTGATGAAAGCCCAAGAACTCCGTGAAAAGTCAGTCGAGGCGCTCCAGGAGCAGTTGTTCGAACTGCTGCGTGAGCAATTCAATCTGCGCATGCAGAAGGCAACAGGCCAGCTGAGCCAGGTTCACCTGCTCAAGCAGACTCGTCGCCAAATTGCTCAGGTTAAGACTGTGCTCAACCAGAAGTCAGGTGAGTAAAATGGCCGAAGAAACTAAAGCACGCACACTCACCGGCAAGGTGGTGAGTGACAAGATGGAAAAATCCATCGTTGTCATGGTCGAGCGCCGTGAGCGTCACCCGATCTATGGCAAGTACCTGAGACGCTCCACCAAGCTGCACGCCCATGATGAGGCGAATCAGGCTCGGATCGGTGACACCGTCTCTATCGCCGAGACTCGTCCGCTGTCCAAGAAGAAAGCCTGGACCCTGGTCGAGGTGGTTGAACAGGCCAAGGGTTAATCCCTAGGCCAGTTCCCACCAGGCAGTCAGATTAGGTTTGGAGAAAACCGATGATTCAGACTCAGACAATGCTGGATGTCGCCGACAACAGTGGCGCGCGCCGGGTGCAATGCATCAAGGTGCTGGGTGGTTCACACCGCCGTTACGCTCGTGTTGGAGACATCATCAAGGTCACCGTCAAAGAAGCTATCCCGCGTGGCAAGGTCAAGAAAGGCCAGGTCATGAAGGCAGTGGTCGTTCGTACCAAAGCCGGTGTCCGTCGTAATGACGGTTCCGTGATCCGCTTCGACGGTAATGCGGCCGTTCTGTTGAACAACACCAACGAACAGCCGATCGGTACCCGTATCTTCGGCCCGGTTACCCGTGAACTTCGCAGTGAGAAGTTCATGAAGATCATTTCCCTGGCGCCCGAAGTGCTGTAAGGAGCGGAAGCGGATATGCAAAAGATCAAACGTGACGATGAAGTCATCGTCATCGCCGGGAAGGACAAGGGCAAGCGCGGTACCATCAGCAAGGTGCTGAAAGGTGAGCGTCTGCTCGTGTCCGGTGTGAATATGATCAAGCGTCACACCAAGCCCAACCCGATGCTGGGCACCCAGGGGGGTATCGTCGAGCGCGAGGCTCCGATTCACGCGTCCAACGTGGCCATCTTCAACCAGGAGACCGGCAAGGCGGATCGTGTCGGAATCCAGGTACAGGAAGACGGTACTAAGGTACGCATCTTTAAGTCGACTCAGAAGCTGATCGACGCCTAACGCGAGTCGGGTACAACATGGCGAACTTGAAAGAACGTTATCAGAACGAAGTGGCCGCCCAGCTTAAAGAGCAGTTCGGCTACGCCAATGTGATGCAGGTTCCCCGCATCACCAAGGTGACCCTGAACATGGGTATCGGTGAAGCCACCGCTGACAAGAAGCTGATCGACAACGCGTTTGCCGATCTCCAGATGCTTTCTGGTCAGAAGCCCATCGTCACCAAGGCACGCAAGTCCATCGCTGGCTTCAAAGTCCGCGAAGGATGGCCGATCGGTGTTAAGGTGACCCTGCGCAGCGATCGTATGTGGGACTTCCTGGACCGTCTCGTGAACGTGGCTATCCCGCGCGTTCGTGACTTCCGTGGTCTGAACCCGAAGTCCTTCGATGGCCGTGGAAACTACTCCATGGGTGTGCGTGAGCAGATCATCTTCCCGGAGATCGAGTATGATAAGATCGACCGGATTCGTGGCCTGGACATCACCATCACCACTAGCGCCAACACCGATGATGAAGGTCGTGCGTTGCTGGGCGCGCTGAACTTCCCGTTCAAGAAATAAGGGTGGATCATGGCAAAGAAAAGCATGGTTGAGCGCGAGCTCAAGCGCACCAAGCTGGTCGCTAAGTACGCCGCCAAACGCGACGCACTGAAGACCATCATCAACGACGTCAACGCTTCTGAAGAAGAGCGCTTCGACGCACAGCTGAAGCTGCAGCAGCTGCCGCGTGATGCCAGCCCGGTCCGTCAGCGTAACCGCTGCCGTATCACTGGCCGTCCGCACGGCTACTACAACAAGTTCGGCCTGAGCCGCAACAAGCTGCGTGAAGCCGCTATGCGTGGTGACGTGCCTGGTCTGACCAAGTCCAGCTGGTAACACCACTGCAAGAATTCAGGAGCGCAACGTAAATGAGCATGCAAGACACTCTGGCGGATATGTTCACTCGTATCCGCAATGCGCAGATGGCCACCAAGGAGACGGTTACCATGCCGTCTTCCAAGCTCAAGGTTGAAGTGGCCCGCGTATTGAAGGAAGAGGGTTATATTTCCGAGTTTGCCGTCGCAGAAGGCGCCAAGCCGGAACTGACCGTGACCCTCAAGTACTTCGAAGGCAAGTCGGTTATCGAGAGCATCAAGCGTATTTCCAAGCCGTCCCTGCGCCAGTACAAAGGCAAGGGTGAGCTTCCGAAAGTCGCAGATGGCCTGGGTATTGCGATCGTTTCCACCTCCCGGGGCGTGATGACCGATCGTGCGGCCCGTCAAGCTGGTGTCGGCGGCGAAGTCCTCTGCACCGTATTCTAGGAGTTTGGAATGTCCCGCGTAGCCAAGTATCCGGTTAAATTGCCGAACGGCGTCGAGGCAAAGCTCGACGGCGACAAGCTGACCGTGAAGGGCAGCAAAGGCCAGCTGGAACTGACCGTCCACCAGGACGTGGTCATCTCTATGGAAGAAGGTCAAATGACCTTCGCTCCGTCCGAGACCGCCAAGAACTGGGCAATGGTTGGTACCACTCGTGCTCTGGTCAACAACATGGTGTCTGGTGTTTCCGAAGGCTTCACCAAGTCTCTGGAAATCAATGGTGTGGGTTATCGTGCCCAGGCCAAAGGCCAGACAATCAACCTGACACTGGGCTTCTCACACCCGGTCGACTATGAACTGCCGGCAAGTGTTACGGCTGAAACGCCGAAGAACACTCAGATCGTCCTCACGTCTGCTGACAAGCAGGCTTTGGGTCAGGTCGCCGCAGAGATTCGCGCATTCCGTCCGCCGGAGCCCTACAAGGGCAAAGGTATTCGGTACAGCGACGAAGTCGTCCGTCGTAAAGAAGCCAAGAAGAAGTAAGGCAGGGTTATGAACGCGAAGAAAGAATCTCGTCTCCGTCGTGCCCGCCGCGCTCGTGCGAAAATCCGCGAGCTGGGCGTGTTTCGCCTGTGCGTGAACCGCACCCCGCGTCACATCTACGCGCAGATCATCTCGCCGGATGGCGGCCAGGTCCTGGCCACCGCATCCACGCTCGACAAGAGCCTGCGCGAAGGTTCTACCGGTAACTCGGACTCCGCCGCCAAGGTGGGTGCTCTGATTGCCGAGCGCGCGAAGGAAGCGGGTATCAAGCAAGTGGCTTTCGATCGCTCCGGGTACAAGTACCACGGTCGCGTGAAGGCCCTGGCCGATGCCGCACGTGAAGGCGGCCTGGAATTCTAAAGGGTTTTACGATGGCGAATATCGAACAGAAGGGCGGTGACCTGCAAGAGAAGCTCGTGCAGATCAACCGCGTCGCCAAGGTAGTCAAGGGCGGCCGTATCTTCGGTTTCACCGCTCTGACTGTCGTTGGTGACGGCAATGGTCGTGTTGGCTTCGGCCGTGGCAAGGCGCGTGAAGTGCCGGTCGCGATCCAGAAGGCAATGGACCAAGCTCGTCGCAACATGATCAAGGTTGACCTGAAGGGCCACACCCTGCAGTACCCGGTGAAGGCTCGTCACGGCGCATCCAAGATCTACATGCAGCCAGCGTCCGAAGGTACCGGCATCATTGCCGGCGGTGCGATGCGTTCCGTGCTCGAACTGGCAGGCGTCCATGACGTCCTGGCCAAGTGCTACGGTTCCACCAATCCGGTCAACGTGGTGCGCGCGACCATCAACGGTCTCGCTGCCATGAAATCTCCGGAAGACATCGCCGCCAAGCGTGGCCTGTCTGTCGACAAGATTGCGGGGTAAGGCACCATGGCAGCTAAGATCACGGTAACCCAGATCCGCAGCACCATCGGCGTCCTCGAAAAGCACAAGGCCACTATGAAAGGTCTTGGCCTGCGCCGCATCGGTCACACTGTCGAGCTGGAAGACACCCCCGCGGTACGCGGCATGATCAACAAGGTTCACTACCTTGTCCGTGTTGAGGGAGAGTAATCCATGAAATTGAATACCCTGAGTCCGGCCCCGGGCTCCAAGCACGCTGCAAAGCGTGTCGGTCGTGGTATCGGCTCCGGTCTTGGTAAGACCGGCGGTCGTGGCCACAAGGGCCAGAAGTCCCGTTCCGGTGGCAGCGTCAAGCCGGGCTTCGAAGGCGGTCAGATGCCTATGCAGCGTCGCCTGCCGAAGTTTGGTTTCACTTCCGCGAAGTCTCTGATTTCCGAAGAAGTGCGCCTGAGCGAACTGGCACTGGTAGACGGCGAGATCGTCGACCTCGAAACGCTGAAGAAGGCCAACGTGCTTCGTGATTCCACGAAGTTCGCGAAGGTCATGCTCTCCGGCGAACTGGACAAGGCAGTCACGGTTCGCGGCATTAAGGTCACCAAGGGTGCCCGTGCTGCGATCGAAGCTGCCGGTGGCAAGGTAGAGGACTAAATGGCTAAGTCAGGAAACGTACCGGCGATGCAGGGAAGTGGGTTGAGCGAACTCTGGGCGCGTTTGCGCTTCGTGTTCATCGCCATCGTGGTGTACCGAATCGGTGCACACATCCCCGTTCCCGGTATCAATCCTGACCAGCTTGCTGCCTTGTTCAGGGAAAACCAGGGCACCATCCTGAGCATGTTCAACATGTTCTCCGGTGGTGCACTGGAGCGAATGAGTATCTTCGCGCTGGGCATCATGCCCTACATATCCGCGTCGATCATCATGCAGCTCCTGACGGTGGTCTCGCCTCAGCTTGAGCAGTTGAAAAAGGAAGGCGAGGCCGGCCGTCGCAAGATCAGCCAGTACACGCGCTACGGCACGGTAGTACTGGCCCTGGTCCAATCGATCGGCATGGCAGTCGGACTGGTCGGAAACGGTGTCGCCTATTCCGCTGACTTCAGCTTCTACTTCACCGCCGTGAGTACGTTCGTGGCTGGTGCGGTGTTCCTGATGTGGCTGGGAGAGCAGATCACCGAGAAGGGTATCGGCAACGGGATCTCACTGATCATCTTTGCTGGTATTGTCGCCGGGCTGCCGAGTGCCATCGGCCAGTCTTTCGAACTGGCGCGCAATGATGGTGCCTGGAATGTGCTTCCGCTGCTGGCGCTGACGCTGCTCGCAGTCATTACCGTTGCCTTCGTGGTGTTCATCGAACGCGGCCAACGCCGCATCACGGTGAACTATCCGCGCCGTCAGGTTGGCAACAAGATGTATGCAGGTCAGAGCAGCTACTTGCCGATGAAGGTCAACATGGCCGGGGTCATCCCGCCGATCTTCGCGTCAAGCATCCTGCTGTTCCCTGCGTCGATGGGTCAATGGTTTGGCCAGAGTGAAAGCATGCAATGGTTGCAGACGGCATCTCAGGCTCTCGGGCCGGGTCAGCCACTGTATATCTTGCTTTTCGCTGCCGCTGTAGTATTCTTCTGCTTCTTCTACACGGCGCTGGTCTTCAATCCGAAGGATGTTGCTGACAACCTCAAGAAGTCAGGAGCGTTTCTGCCGGGTATTCGCCCAGGCGAACAGACCGCCCGTTACATCGATAAGGTGATGACTCGCCTGACGCTGTTCGGCGCCCTCTACATCACCCTAGTCTCCCTGATGCCTCAATTCCTCGTTGTTGCATGGCAGGTTCCGTTCTATTTCGGCGGCACCTCTCTGCTCATCGTGGTCGTGGTGGTCATGGACTTCATGGCCCAGGTGCAGTCGCATCTGATGTCAAATCAGTATGCGTCGGTGATGAAGAAGGCCAACCTCAAAGGCTATGGCAGCGGTGGCATGATGCGCTGATTGCGCAGCCCCTGTTAGCAAACTGGAGAGAACGATGAAAGTTCGAGCTTCCGTCAAGAAAATTTGCCGTAACTGCAAGATCATTCGGCGTCGTGGCGCAGTGCGGGTCATCTGCACTGAGCCCCGCCACAAGCAGCGTCAGGGTTAATTCCCTCGACCCGCTTAGCTGAATACAAGCTCGGGTGCTGGCATACCCCCTTGTTCCCAATGGGATCAAGGGGTATGCTATTGCGCCCTTTGTGGATGTAAAATCCGCCGCTAACCTTTCGGAGAAAACTGATGGCCCGTATTGCTGGCGTCAATATCCCGGACAACAAGCACGCGGCGATCTCGCTGACTTATATCTTCGGGATTGGCCGTACGCGTGCACAGCAGATCTGCGCCGCTCTCGGTTTAGAACCGAGCGTCAAGATCGCTGATCTGTCTGTTGAACAACTGGACCTGGTTCGTGCCGAGGTGGGTAAGTACACCGTCGAAGGCGACCTGCGTCGTGAGATCACGCTGAACATCAAGCGTCTCATGGACCTCGGTTGCTATCGTGGCCTGCGCCATCGTCGTGGTCTTCCGTTGCGCGGTCAGCGCACCAAGACCAACGCACGTACACGCAAAGGTCCGCGTAAACCGATTCGCAAGTAAACGAACTGGCGTTTAGACAGGAAACATCTAATGGCTAACCCGAGTAAGCGCAAGAAGGTTAAAAAGCAGGTAGTGGATGCCATCGCGCATATCCACGCCTCTTTTAACAACACTATCGTGACGATCACAGACCGCCAGGGCAATGCTCTTTCCTGGGCAACTGCCGGTGGTTCGGGTTTTCGTGGTTCTCGCAAGAGCACCCCGTTCGCTGCGCAAGTCGCAAGTGAACGTGCAGCGACCGCTGCAGCCGAATATGGTGTGAAGAACGTCGACGTGCTGGTCAAGGGCCCGGGTCCGGGTCGTGAGTCCGCCGTGCGTGCTCTCAATGCCGCAGGCTTCCGCGTGCAAAGCATCACCGACGTGACCCCCATCCCGCATAATGGGTGCCGTCCGCCGAAGAAACGCCGCGTTTAAGGAGACAGACTCATGGCTCGTTATATTGGACCGAAGTGCAAACTGTCTCGTCGTGAAGGCACCGACCTCTTCCTGAAGAGTGGCGTGACTCCGTTCGAGAAGAAGTGCAAATCCGAACAACCCCCGGGTGTTCATGGCCAGCGCCGTCAGCGTCTTTCAGACTACGGCCTGCAGCTGCGTGAAAAGCAGAAGGTACGTCGCATGTACGGCGTGCTGGAAAAGCAATTCCGCAACTACTACAAAGAAGCCGCTCGCCTCAAGGGTGCGACCGGTGAGGTTCTGCTCCAGCTCCTCGAGACTCGTCTCGACAACGTCGTCTACCGCATGGGCTTCGGCTCCACGCGTTCCGAGGCACGTCAGCTGGTCAGCCACAAGGCGATCGCCGTGAACGGCCGTACCGTCAACGTTGCTTCCTTCAAAGTGAAGGCTGGCGATGTGGTCACCGTTCGTGAGAAGGCCAAGAACCAGGCTCGCATCCAGCAGTCTCTGGCACTCGCTGCCAACCGCGGTGATGTCTCCTGGGTCGACGTCGACTCCAAGAAGATGGAAGGCACTTTCAAGGCTGTCCCCGAGCGTGGCGACCTGTCTGCCGATATCAACGAAAACCTGATCGTCGAGCTGTACTCCAAGTAATGTAACGCCGGGCCGATTCGTCGGCCCGGCTGGAGTACCCAGATTATCCGTTTGGCAGCCTTAAAGGTGTTCTTATGCAGCGCTCAGTGACAGAGTTTCTCCGTCCTCGCGATATCAAGGTCGAGGAAGTCAGCGCCCATCACGCGCGAATCGTCCTCGAACCCTTCGAGCGTGGTTTCGGCCACACCCTGGGGAATGCTCTGCGTCGCATCCTGCTTTCTTCCATGCCCGGCTGTGCCGTCGTGGAAGCTGAGATCGAAGGCGTTCTGCACGAGTACAGCGCCATTGAAGGGGTGCAGGAGGATGTAATCGAAATCCTGCTGAACCTCAAGGACGTGGCCATCAAGATGCATGGTCGCGACGAAGCTGTGCTGGCGCTGAACAAGAAGGGCCCGGGTATCGTGACTGCTGGCGACATCGCTGGCGACCACGATCTCGAAATCGTGAATCCGGATCACGTCATCGCTCACCTCAATGATGGTGGCGAGCTGAAGATGCAGCTCAAGATCGCTCGTGGCCGCGGCTACGAAGCGGCAGATGCTCGCATCTCTGCTGATGACGAATCACGTGCCATTGGCCGCCTCCAGCTGGATGCGACCTTTACCCCGGTTCGTCGGGTCTCCTATGCCGTCGAGGCTGCGCGTGTTGAACAGCGCACCAACCTCGACAAGCTGGTGATCGACCTGGAAACCGACGGCACACTGGATCCGGAAGAAGCGATCCGCCGCTCCGCAACTATCCTGCAGGAGCAGCTGGCCGCCTTCGTTGATCTGGAAGCAGACAAGGAACAGGAAGTCGAAGAAGAGGAAGATCAAATCGATCCGATCCTTCTCCGTCCCGTAGACGATCTTGAGCTGACTGTTCGCAGTGCGAACTGTCTCAAGGCCGAGAATATCTATTACATCGGTGATCTCATTCAGCGCACCGAAGTTGAGCTGCTGAAGACCCCGAATCTCGGCAAGAAGTCCTTGAATGAAATCAAGGACGTGCTGTCCGCGCGTGGTCTGTCCCTCGGCATGCGGTTGGAAAACTGGCCGCCCGCAAGCCTGAAGGACGACAAGGCTTCCGCTTAAGGAAGCCCGGTCGGCTCAAGCCCCAGACTGGTAAGGAATCACAACCATGCGTCATCGTAAGAGTGGTCGTCACCTGAACCGTACCAGCTCTCACCGTGAAGCCATGTTCAAGAACATGTGCATCTCTCTGGTAGAGCACGAAGTCATCAAGACTACCCTGCCGAAAGCCAAGGAACTGCGTCGTCATATCGAGCCGCTGATCACCCTGGCCAAGCAGGACACCGTTGCGAACCGCCGTTTGGCGTTCTCTCGCACGCGCTCCAAGGAAGCGGTCGGCAAGCTCTTCAATGAGCTCGGCCCGCGCTACACCTCCCGTCCGGGCGGTTACCTGCGCATCCTGAAGTGCGGCTATCGCGCCGGTGACAATGCCCCGATGGCATTCGTCGAGCTGGTCGATCGTCCGGTTGCCTCCGAGGCAGCGGGCGAAGAGTAAGCTTCGGCTTGCTTCGTCCACAAGAAAAGGCCAACCCTCACGGGTTGGCCTTTTTTTATGCCTGGCAGTTGGCCGGGTG
>NZ_CFDJES010000073.1:0-1508 GCF_983723665.1 Cobetia sp.
TGGAGCCACTGCACGATGCGACTCGATTACATCGGCCCGCTACCGGAAACCATCGGGTTTCTCTTGCTGCCACGCTTCTCGATGATGGCGTTCTTCGCGGCCGTGGAGCCTTTGCGCATCGCCAATCGCATCAGTGGCAAGCCGCTGTTTCGCTGGCTGCTCATCAGTGAGGATGGTCAGCCGGTCACGTCTTCCAGTGGCATGACGCTGGTCGCCGACCACAGCATTCTCGATATTCGCTCCCTGCCTTCGCTGGCGGTATGCAGTGGTTTCGAGCCCGAGGCACACCTCAATCGCGCCTTGACGGGCTGGCTGCATCGTCTCGATGGCGGAGGCTGTGTGCTGGGCGGCCTGGATACCGGCTGTTTCCTGCTGGCGGCGGCAGGACTGCTGGACGGTGAGCGGGTCACGCTGCACTGGGAAAGCCTGCCGGCGTTTCGTGAGCGCTTCCCGACCATCAGTACCTCGGATGAGCTGTTCGAGCTGGGCGCGCGGCGCTTTTCCTGTGCCGGTGGGGCAGCCGCGATGGACATGGCGCTGGATGTGATTGCCCGCCGGCACGGCACGGCGCTGGCGGTGGATGTCTCGGAGCAGCTGGTACACGACCGCATGCGCACGCGGACGGACCAGCAGCGCATGACGTTGGCGCGCCGCCTCGGCACCCACAAGCGCCAGCTGGTGGATGCGGTCGCCTTGATGGAGCAGAACCTGGACACCCCCTTGTCGCTGGAGGAACTGGCGAGACGCTGTCGCGTCTCGCTGCGCCAGTTGCAGCGCCTGTTCGAGCAGGAGCTGTCGACCTCGCCGCGGGCCTGGTACCTGCGGCTGCGCCTGGAGCGGGCGCGGCATCTGCTCAAGGAAACCGACCTCGATATTCTCTCGGTCGGGCTGTCGAGCGGCTTTACCTCCAGCTCCAGCTTCTCGCGTGCCTACCGCAACCACTTCGGGCATTCCCCGCGCCAGACGCGCTGAGGCCTGGCTGGTTGCCATCGGCGTGATGACGCTGACGTTAATCGTGATGCAGTGGTGAGGCGGGCCTCTTGCATTATCAGGCTGCTCGCCTCTATTACATGAAGATGCCCTCAGTAAGCCCCAAGGAATGGAGCGCGTATGCAGTTCATGAAATATGCCAGGCAGTTGGCGCGAAACCCGCTGGGGATCATCGCGTTGTTCATCTCGTTGATCTATGGCTTCGCGAGTCTGTTGCTGAATTCGGCGGCCGAGACGCTGACGGTGGCGGAGCGTTGGCCGTTGATCGGTTTCATCGTGGTGTTTCCGCTGCTGGTGCTGGCGGTGTTCTATCGACTCGTGACCCATCATCACGGCAAGTTGTATGCGCCGGGGGATTACGACAAGGATCGCTCCTTCATGCGCACGCTATCGCCAGCCGAGCAGGAGAAGCGTCTGACTCGCGAGGTGCAGGAGTCGCTGGGGGAGAGTGATTGGCAGCAGGGCGGAGTAGGCGCCGAGGCTCAGGTATCAGCCGCAGATGAGGATAGTGGGCAGGC
>NZ_CFDJES010000073.1:1608-8475 GCF_983723665.1 Cobetia sp.
GTGCTCAAGCACTACGCCAGAGCGCAGACGGTGCTGCAAAGTCTGCTCTACGAAGCGCTGCTGGCGGACCGGACCCTGGAGGCCAATTTCAGACTGATCGTCGTGGTCGTACTGACGGACGATTCGTCTCAAGACATGACGCGGGAGCGGCTGGAGCAGGAGTGGCATCAGCGCACCCGTCAGTGCCCGGTCGCCATCGAGCTGCGCTTCATGTCACCGGCGAGTCTGAAGACTTAGGCGACGGCTTGACGCTCGAGCGGTCATCACTAGGCCTTTCATTCATCAGTTATATCTGCCGTCAACTATGTCGGTCACCAGCTATGTCTGTCACCAGATACACAAACGCCCAGTCACGACTTTCGTGGCTGGGCGTTTTGCGCTAGTCCAGGGCGCACAGACGCCGATCGAGGGCTTCACAGAAGGCCTGCCAGGCGTGCTGCATCTCGGGGAGCGCATGATGTGCATGCAGCGCCGCATGCACCATGCCGCTTGCACTGCGATAGCCGACATCGGCACCGCGCCAGCGCCAGACATCCACCGCTGCCTCCAGCGGTTGGGTCAGCGGGTCATGTTCGGCGGCCAGCACTTCGATCTGGCGTGCCGGCGGCTGCTGGGAATGGGCCGGCGAGGGCGAATAGCTGGCGGAGCGGTCGCCCTCGGCGACGGTCAGCCACATGCTGACCACTTCATCGCGGCCGAGTAGCGGCGCATCCGAACCCAGCGCGAACTCGTTCTCCTTGGCCAGCACGAAGACCGGGTCCATCGGCGGGTAGATCAGCCCCAGCACATAGCTTGTGGGCTTCTCGGGGGCCGGATGTTCCTGATGGTGGGCCGTCTCCATTTCCGCGCCGTGGGTGCCGAGGCTTTGCATGCGCGTGCCCTGCAGGCCGATGTTGGGCATCTCGGTATCGAGTCGGCGCGCCACATCCATCGCCAGTCGAGCGCCGGCGCTGTCACCGACGATGGCCACCGGTTCGACAGTGGCGGAGAGGTGCTCGATGGTCGCCAGGCAATCCGCCAGTGCGTCCTGATAGTTGGCTTCCGGCAGCAGGCGATAATCGACACTGACCACCTCACGACCCAGCTGGGCGGCCAGGCTGGAGGCGATGCCCTGATGGCTCTCCGGCGAGCCTATTTGCCAGGCCCCGCCGTGCAGAAACACCACCGGTGCTGGCAGGTTGCCGTCTGCCTTGCGTGCCACCTCCGGGATGAAGTGGCGCAGGCGCAGCGGCGTTGCCCGGCCGGCGATCTCGACATGATTCTCGTGGGTCGTGACGCCCTCGGCGAGCGGCGCACCAAGTTGCTGGCACAGTTGTTCATAGCGCTTGCGGGCGTCTGCCAGCGGCATCTCTACCATTTCATCCATGCCGCGCGCGAAGTCATCGATGAAGGCGCGACAGGTGATGGGGGAAGGCGTCATGGTCATGAGTCGGCTCTCGGCGGGTGTCCCAAGACAATAACACCCCGCCAGAAGACTGGCAGGGTGCGGGTTTCGACGCTAAATCAGCGACTTGTTATCCGAAGCGGACATCGGTTGTCACACGTCTCAGGTCGTCTTGCGGCGGATGGCGATACGACGACCGGCCGCCTTGGGCCAGTCCTCGTCGCCTGCCGGCTGGGGCAGGGCGGCAATGCGCTCCGCCACCGATTCCGGGCAGGGCGTCGGACGACCGCCGCTGATGCTCATCGCCATCAACATCTGCTCGCTGGTGGCGATCTCGCCGCCGTCGGCATCCGTCAGGGTGAACAGCACATGCTGGCGCTTGGCGTCATGGTCCAGCAGCAGCACCTTGGCCTTGAGCGTCTGACCTTCATGCGTTTCCGCCAGATAGCACAGGTGCGTCTCCAGGGTGTAGATGGTCAGGTCGTGTTCGCGACGCCCCTCGGCATCCAGCCCCACGTGCTCCATCAAGGCTTCGACCGCCATCGAGAAGGCACGCGCGTACTCGGCATCATTCATGTGGCCGTTATAGTCGACCCACTCATGCGGTACCGTGATCTCGAGTAGGTCCATCAGATACGCCCCTCGAGACCTTCGGCTTCCGGCCAGTACTTGCGCGTCAGGCTCAAGAGCTCGACCAGGAATTCATCGCGACGACGGTCCAGCTCGGCAACCGGGCGGCCCGCAGCCTGGTATTCGCAGCCTTCCACGACCTTGTCGATCAGCTCGTCGGTCAGCTCCGGCGCTTCGAGTTTGGTCCACGGCAGTTTCAGGGCCGGGCCGAACTGCTCGAGCATGTGACGCATGCCCGGCTCGCCGCCTGCCAGGTGGAAGGTCAGGAAGGTGCCCATCAGCGACCAGCGCAGACCACAGCCATAGACGACGGCAGCGTCGATCTCTTCGGTGGTGGCGACGCCGTCGTTGACCAGGTGCAGGGCTTCACGCCACAGCGCTTCCATCAGGCGGTCAGCGATGTGGCCTTCGATCTCGCGACGCACGATCAGCGGACGCATCGCCAGCTGCTGGTAGTCGTCACGGGCGCCTTCCAGCAGTGCCGGTGAGGTGTGCTCGCCACCGACCAGCTCGACCAGCGGCAGCAGATAGACCGGGTTGAAGGGGTGAGCGACGATGACGCGGCCCGGCGCCTTCTTGCAGTCCTGTTGCAGATCGGTCGGCTTGAAGCCGGAGGTGGAAGAGCCGATCACGACGTGTTCTTCGGCCGCCGCGTCTATGGCGCTGAGGATTTCCTGCTTGAGTGGCAGACGCTCCGGCACGTTTTCCTGGATCAGATCGGCGCCGACCACGGCTTCCTCGAGGGTCGCGGCGAAGCGCAGACGATCGACGGAGGCACCTTCTGCCAGGCCATCCTTCTCAAGCGCATGCCAGGCATTCGCGACGAAGGCGCGGGTGCGGGCTTCGGCGTCCGGCGCCGGGTCAAAGGCGACCACATCCCAGCCATTGGCCAGTGCGCGTGAGATCCAGCCATTGCCGATGACACCGGTTCCTACGACAGACAACTGGCTCATGCGACACCTCCAGCGGTTTCGAGTGCAGCGATATCGCCAGCGGTCTTGCCGGTGGACGGATCACGCAGCTTGAGGAATTCACGCGTCTCGGCCGGGGTCATCACGCTGGAACCCAGGTTCTCGATGATGCCGGAGGACTTCTCGACCAGCTGGGCATTGGTCGCCATCACGCCCTTGGACAGATAGAGGTTGTCTTCGAGACCGACGCGAGCGTGACCGCCCAGCAGCACGGCCTGTGCGACCATCGGCATCTGCATGCGGCCGATGCCGAAGGCGGCCCAGTTGGAGTTGGTCGGCAGCTTGTTCTTCATGGTCAGCATGGTTTCAGTGTCGGCTTCCGCGCCCCACGGAATGCCCAGGCACAGCTGGAACAGCAGGTCGTCGTCGAGCAGGCCTTCCTGCTGCAGCTGACGGGCGAACCAGACGTGGCCCAGATCGAAGCACTCGAGCTCCGGCTTGACGCCAGCGGCCTGCACCAGACGAGCGTGCTCGCGCAGCCAGTCGGCGGTATTGATGTAGACCATGTCGCCGAAGTTCAGGCTGCCGCAGTCCAGGGTGCACAGTTCCGGCAGCAGTTCCTGGATCGGCGCGTGACGCTCGGCCGGGGTCTGGATGTCGGTGCCCGGGCCACCACGAGTCGGGTCGTTGACGTCCGGAATCCAGTCGCCGCCGCCACCGGCGGTGATGTTCATGACGATGTCGGTGTCGGCGGAACGCACACGGTCCATGACTTCACGGAAGTGCTCGGTGGAGTGGCTGATGCCGCCGGTCTCCGGATCACGCACGTGAATGTGGGCCACGCTGGCGCCGGCCTTGGCGGCCGCGATGCAGTCATCGGCGATCTGCTTCGGCGTCACCGGGACATTCGGGTTCTTGCTGGCGGTATCACCCGCGCCAGTGATGGCGCATGTCAGGATAGTCTTGCGATTCATCGTCGAGCCTCACGTGTCAGGACACTTGTCTGCGGTAAGTCGCAGCGGCCATGTCACCAGACGTCAACCTGCACGCCCCGGTCGCATTGCCTCTGCGCCTTTGTTGAACACAGTGTCGTGAAGTTGGGGGCGGCGAGATGATCAGAACGCGCCGGATACTTTGCGTTTTACGTCAACTTTGACGAGGCTGGGTACCAGCCCGCCCTGAATGACGTAAATGCACCTTTGAGAGGCCTCAATCGTGAGTCAACCGGACTGCGCCTTGAGAAGCTTCGCGGCTTCAAGTGCTGTCACCGACCCGCAGCGTGAACCCCAGGTCATGACTCAGTTCCCCGACGGGGTCACCGTTGATGCGTGCCAGCAACTTGCGTGCGGCCACACGGCCTATCTGCTCCCGCGGTGAGACGATGGTGGTGAGGCGCGGCGTGACATGCTCCCCGATTGGCAGGCCATTGAAGCCGGCGATGGCGATATCCTCTGGGATGCGCACCCCAAGCCGCGCGGCGGCGAGAATCGCGCCACAGGCCATGTCATCGTTGGCGAAGTGGATGGCGTCGCAGTCAGGGAATGTCGCTTTGATACGCTCAAGCGCCTGAGCACCGCTGGTCATCTGTTGACGCACGGGCAGGTCGAGCAGGGGGGCGTCCTCGATGCCGGCCGCCGCCAGCGCCTCACGGTGCCCGGCATAGCGCATCGCCGCGCGATAGTCGCGATCGAGCTCGGCACCGGCGAAGTGGATCGTGCGATATCCGCGTGCCAGCAGGTGCTCGGTCATGGCGCGCCCAGCGGCGACATGATCCATCCCCACGTTCAGATCCAACCCTTCCCCCAGCTCCATGATCTCAACGATCGGCTGATTCCAGTTCTCCAGTATCTGGCGCGTCGCATCGTCATGGCGCAGCCCCGTCACCACCAGGCCCGCGGCCGACCAGCCCAGAAAGGTACGGATCAGCTGGGTTTCCCGAGCCAGATCGTAATCCGTCTTGCCCAGCAGCAGCTGATAGCCGTGTGCCTCGAATTCGTCCTGCAGGCCCTTGATCACGTCGATGAATACCACGTTGGACAACGAGGGCACGATCACCGGAATCACGCGACTGGAGGCCGAGGCCAGGCTGCCGGCAATCATGTTGCGCACGTAGCCGACCTTCTCGATGGCCGCTTCGACCTTGACGCGTGTCGCTTCGCGCACGCTGTCGGGGCTATTGAAGTAGCGCGAGACGGTGATCGAGGAGACCCCGGCTTCCCGGGCCACGTCATTCAGGGTCGGCTGCATGGCACCCTTGCGGTTGCGGCGGGGAGATGATGGTGGATTAGACATATGTCGCGTTTTCTCATTTGCCGCTTGTCGTGGCTTGGAGCCTAATCTATTAATGATGTTAGCGCTAACATGATAGCGCTAACATTCAGCGAAGTGTTGATCGGTGTGCCGCATGAGGCCGCCTTGATCAGCGCTTGAACAGCTTCCGCGGGAGATGCGAGATGACAGCAGCAACGACTTCACCGGTGATCGGCCTTGTCGGCCTCGGCGCGATGGGAATGGGCAGTGCGCGCGCCATGCTGGAAGCAGGCCTGGACGTGATCGGCTGTGATATCTCGCCCGCCGCCTGTCAGGCGTTCGAAGCGGCGGGTGGCCGCGCCGTTGCCTCGCCGCTGGAACTGGCGGCCGAGTGTCAGGTGGTGGTGCTGGTCGTGGTGAATGCCGATCAGGTCGAGCAGGTGCTGTTCGGGGCGCAGGGTGAGGGCGGTCTAGCCGAGCGACTCGCGCCGGGTAGCCTGGTGATCCAGTGCGCCACCGTGGCGCCGAGCTTCGCACGTGAACTGGAAACCCGCCTGAACGGCATGCAGCTGGAGCTGCTCGACGCCCCGATCAGCGGCGGCGCCGTCAAGGCACGCAGTGGTGAGCTGTCCGTGATGTCCTCCGGCAGTGAAGCGGCTTACGTCAAGGCGGAACGCGTGCTGGCGGCGATGGCAGCCAATGTCTATCGGCTGGGCGACTGCGCCGGCCCGGGCTCGAGCGTCAAGCTGGTCAACCAGCATCTCGCTGGCGTGCACATCGCGGCGGCGGCAGAAGCCATGGCGCTGGGCATGAGCATGGGGATCGACCCCGACACCCTCTATGACGTCATCACCCATTCCGCGGGCAATTCCTGGATGTTCGAGAATCGCGTGCCGCACATACTCAAGGGCGATTACACGCCGCTGTCGGCCGTCGACATCTTCGTCAAGGACCTGAACATCGTGCACAGCACCGGGCGCGAGCTGAAGCTTGCCATGCCGGTGGCCGGTAGTGCCCTGCAGCAGTTCACCGCCGCCAGTGGCGCAGGTTTCGGGCGCGAGGACGACTCGGCCGTCATCAAGGTCTATCAGCGTCTCGGCAGCTTCAGCCTGCCGGCCGCGAATGATGAAGGAGCGCAGTGATGCCGATCGTACTGGGCGGAATCGCCGATGACTTCACCGGCGCGACGGATCTTGCCAACAACCTGGTACGTGCCGGCATGCGCACCGTGCAGGTGATCGGGGTACCCCAGGACGCGCTGCAGGAAGGGGCGGCGAACGGGCTGGATCTGACTGAGGTCGACGCCGTGGTGGTCGCGCTCAAGTCGCGCAGCTGCCCGGTGGATCAGGCGATCAGTGAATCTCTCGCGGCGCTTGAATGGCTGAAAGCCCAGGGCGCGCGCCAGCTGTTCTTCAAGTACTGCTCGACGTTCGATTCCACGCCCGAGGGCAATATCGGGCCGGTCGCCGATGCCTTGCTGGAGGCCTTGTCTGCCACGCAGACGGCCTTCGTGCCGGCCTTCCCCATCAACGGACGCAGTGTCTATCAGGGCCATCTGTTCGTCGGCGACCGCCTGCTCAATGACAGCGGCATGCAGCATCATCCTCTCAACCCGATGACCGATGCCGACATCGTGCGCGTGCTGTCACGCCAGACGCCGCATGGCGTGGGGCTGCTCGATCACGCCACTCT
>NZ_CFDJES010000073.1:8575-14651 GCF_983723665.1 Cobetia sp.
CCCCGGCGCAGGGCGCCGCGATGGTGCTGTCCGGCAGTTGTTCTCGCATGACGCTCAAGCAGGTGGCGCACTTCACTCAGCAGCATGCTGCCTTCGCGCTGGACCCCGTCAAGCTCAACGCGAGCGATACCCACTTCGAGGCGGCGCTGGAGTTCGCCCGTGAGCAACTGGCGGCGACGGACCCCAAGCCATTTCTTATCTACGCCTCGGCCGAGCCGGAAAGTGTCAAGGCGGCGCAGGCGTCACTGGGCGTCAAGCAGGCCGGTGAGCTCATCGAGTGCGCCCTGGCCAGTCTGGCCAGCACCCTGGTCGCGGAAGGCGTCGGGCGCCTGCTGGTGGCGGGGGGAGAAACCTCCGGCGCGGTGGTCTCGGCGCTCGACATCCGTGAGCTGCGTATCGGCGGTCAGATCGACCCCGGTGTGCCCTGGACACAGGCACCGCACCCGGCCGCCGGCCCCTCGCAGCCGGAGGCGATGCTCTCGCTGACACTCAAGTCCGGCAACTTCGGGGGTGAAGACTTCTTTACCCGGGCATTCGACGTGCTGGATGCCATGAATCCTCGCGAGGAGAACGCATGAGTCAGTCACAGCACGATATCAACGTGTTGCGTGAGCAGGTCGCCACCTACGGCAAGTCACTGTTCGACCGCGGCCTGACCATGGGGGCCAGCGGCAACATCAGCCAGCGGCTGGACGATGGCGGCTGGTTGATGACGCCGACCAATGCCTGCCTGGGGCGTCTGGACCCGGCGCGCATCTCGCGCCTCGATGCCCAGGGCGTGTTGATCGATGGCGACGCGCCGACCAAGGAGCACTTCCTGCATCGCGCCATGTATGACGAGCGCCCGCAGTCGGGTGCCATCGTCCACCTGCATTCGACCCACTCGGTGGCGGTGTCCTGCCTGCCGGACGTGAATCCCTGCGAGTGCATTCCTCCGCTGACGGCCTATTACGTGATGCGGGTCGGCAAGTTGCCGCTGGTGCCTTACTACATGCCGGGCGACCCCGCGCTGGGCGATGCCGTGCGTGGCCTGGCCGGCAAGCACTGCGCCGTGTTGCTGGCCAATCATGGCCCGGTGGTGGCCGGCAAGACCCTGGAAGCGGCGGTCTATGCCACGGAAGAGCTTGAGGAAACCGCCAAGCTGTTCCTGCTGCTGCAGGGCAAGAACCCACGTGGGATGACCCCGGAACAGGTGGCGGAACTCGAAGCCAGGTTCGGGCGCCCCTGAGTGATGACGTCTTCGTCTGTGAAATCCAAGGATCTGACATGACCCGATTGGCCGCCAATCTCAGCATGCTGTTCACCGAGCATGACTTTCTCGATCGCTTCGCGGCTGCGGCCGAAAGTGGTTTTCGCGGGGTCGAATATCTCTTCCCCTATGCCTATTCCCCGCAAGAATTGCGCGCAAGGCTCGATGAGCACCAGCTGTCGCAGGTGCTGTTCAATCTGCCGCCGGGCGACTGGGAGGCCGGTGAGCGTGGCCTGACCTGTCTGCCGGGGCGCGAGGAGGAGTTTCGGGCCTCGGTGGCCGAGGCGATTCGCTATGCCCAGGTGCTCGACTGTCCGCGCGTGCATGCCATGGCGGGCCTGGTACCGCAGGGCGCGGATGACGCCATGCGCGCGCGTTGCACCGAGACCTACATCCACAACCTGCGTTACGCCGCCGCCGAGCTTGAGAAGGTCGGCAAGACACTGCTGATCGAACCGATCAATCCGCGCGACATGCCCGGCTTCTATCTGAGTGGTCAGGCGCAGGCACGCGAGATTCTCGCCCAGGTCGGCGCCGCCAACCTCAAGGTGCAGTTCGATCTCTATCACTGCCAGATCGTCGAGGGCGATCTGATCCGCAATCTGGAAGCGCAGTTCGCGCATATGGGCCATGTGCAGATCGCCGGCGTGCCGGACCGTCGCGAGCCGGATGTCGGTGAAGTGCATTATCCGGCGCTGTTCGACCGGCTGGAGAGTCTGGGTTACGACGGCTGGATCGGCTGTGAATACCGTCCGCGGGGTGAGACGCGCGCAGGCCTCGGCTGGGGTCGCGCCTTCGGGCTCAACGACGGCCAGTCCGGCACCGCCTGATCACGACTCAAGACAGCAGAAACGCCAATAACGACAACACGTCATGAGCCGTCATGCCAGGCGGCGAGCAAGGAGTCCACACGATGCACGTCATGATTACCGGCGCTGCCGGATTTCTCGGTCAGCGCCTGACCGAGGCCTTGATCGACACGGGCAGCCTGAAGGGGCAGCCATTGTCACGCTTGACCCTGTTGGATCAGATCGAGGCGCCACGTCCCGAGGCGGCGTCATGTCTGGCAGTCGAACCGGCCACCTCGCTGGATATCGAGATCGTGGCAGGCGATATCGCCGATGCCGAGGTGCTTGATCGCTGCCTGGCGGGCGAGCCGCAGGTGATCTATCACCTGGCAGCCGTGGTCAGCTCGGCGGCCGAGGCGGACCTGGCGCTCGGCATGCGCGTCAACTTCGACGCGACTCGCCTGCTGCTGGAAGGCTGCGCGGCGCGTGGATTGCGCGACACCCGGCTGGTGATGGCCAGTTCGGTCGCCGCCTACGGAGGCGATCTTCCCGAGACGCTGAGCGACATGACCGCGCTGGTGCCGCAGAACTCCTACGGCACCCAGAAGGCGATGTCGGAACTGCTGATCAATGACTACAGCCGTCGCGGGCTGGTGGATGGCTGCGTGCTGCGTCTGCCCACCATCATCGTGCGCCCCGGGCGTCCCAATGCGGCAGCCTCGAGCTTCGCCTCCTCCATCCTGCGCGAACCGCTCAATGGCGAAGCCGCCATCTGCCCGGTACCGAGCAAGCTCGAGATGTTCGTAATGTCGCCCCGTCGGGTGGTCGCGGCCCTGCTAAAGGGCGCGGAGGTGGCGAGCGCGGACTTCGGCCTCTCTCGCTGCTTCATGCTGCCGGGCATCACCGTCAGCGTCGCGTCAATGCTCGCGGCGCTCAAGGATGTCGCCGGCGAGCAGGCGCTGGCACTCGTCAAGCATGAGCCTGACCCGCGTATCACCGCCATCGTCGGCAGCTGGCCGGCGCGCTTTGACACCCGCAAGGCGCGTTCGCTGGGCTTCGTCGGCGATGCCGACCTGCACGAGATTCTCAATGCGTATCGCGATGAGAGCGCCAACGCCTAGCCAGCGTCTGGGCATCTTATCCAAGACGAGCTCGCTAGACACCTTTGCCAGAGCTGCTCGTCACATCAGTACGTCAATAACAACGATCGGCGTCATGCCAGCCGGCAGCGCCGACACCGCATACCTTGCGCCACACAATAACAAACTACAGGAGTAGCCCCCCATGACAGACGCCGCCGTCGCGGGGCCACAGGTCATCATCGGCCTGGGCATCGCCATCTTCGTCATGATCTATCTGGTATTGAAAACCCGCGTGCATGCCTTGCTGGCCTTGATCATCGCCGCCTCACTGGCGGGGTTGATCGGCGGCATGCCGCCCAATGAGGTCATCAGTGCCATCACCACCGGTTTCGGCAAGACGCTTTCCACCATCGGTCTCGTGATCGGCTTCGGCGTGATGATGGGGCGTATCCTGGAGGTGACCGGTGCCGGGCAGCGCATGGCCTACGCTATCCTCAATCTGCTGGGCAAGAACAAGGAAGAGGCCGCGATGGCGCTGACGGGCTACATCGTCTCCATTCCGATCTTCTGTGATTCGGCCTACGTCATCCTCAACCCGCTGGTGCGTTCACTGGCGCGCAACAGCGGACGTTCGGTGATCGGTCTGGGCATCGCGCTGGCAGCTGGCTTGATCATCACCCACTCGAGCGTGCCACCGACCCCGGGCCCGCTGGGCGTGGCGGGTATCTTCGGTGTCGACATCGGTCTGATGATCGGCTGGGGCCTGGTGATTACCGCGCCGGCGCTGATTGCACTGGTGATCTATGCCCGCCTGATGGGCCCGCGTATCGAGGCGATGCTGGAAGCCCAGCCGGGTGGTTTCGAAGGTAGCGTCAAGCATGACACCGACAGCATGATGCCTGAATCTGAGCTGCCGTCCCTGCTGATGTCCTGCATGCCGATCGGCCTGCCCATCGCGCTGATCTTCCTCAATACGCTGGTCAGTGCCGTGATGGGCGATACCAGCAATGCGCTCACCAGCACCATCGCCTTCGTCGGCAACCCGGTGATCGCCGTGGGCATCGGGGTACTGGTCGCCATCTATGGTCTGATGCCGAAGACCCCCAAGCAGGAAGTTTTCGATCATCTGGAAAAGGGCGTCGAGACGGCGGGTATCATCCTGCTGGTCACCGGTGCCGGTGGTGCGCTGGGCTCGGTACTGCGTGCCAGTGGCGGCGGCGATTACATCGCCATGCAGGTGGCGGCACTGGGGCTTCAGCCGCTGTTGATTCCGTTCATCATCGCCACCTTGGTGCGCTTCATCCAGGGGAGTGGCACGGTGTCGATGATTACCGCGGCCTCGATCTCCGCACCGATCCTGATGGGCATGCCGGACGTCAACATGGTGCTGGCCGCGCAGGCCGCCTGTATCGGCGCGATGTTCTTCAGCTACTTCAATGACAGCTATTTCTGGGTCGTCAATCGCATGCTCGGCGTCAAGAGCACCAAGCATCAGATGCTGGTGCTGACCCTGCCGACGACGCTGGCCTGGGCCATTTCCATCATCACCCTGTTGCTGCTCAACGCCATCGTCGGTTGAGCCAGCCAGAGCAGTCTGTTTTATCAGGAGCGCCGGGCCTCATCGAGGCCCGGTTTTTTCGTTGGATTTTCGTTCATGAGCGAGGTATCAACACGGACATGCGGCGCTTGAGCATCTCCGTCAGCGTGGCTTTCAACATCTGCGCATGTAATAAAGAAAGCAGGGCGATCGAAGGGAAATCAGACATGCCTTCACGAATGGCAATATTGGAGCAACACCTGAGTGCCACGACTCCTGCGAGGCTGAGCTTTGCCCCTGAACTCGAGAGGGACTTTGAACAGTTCGAGCATCGTCGGCGCATGAGTCGTGCCGTAATGGGCTGCTGGAGCCTGATCATCTTTCAGCTGATGTTCGTGCTCTATGACACCGTCTATGCGCCGGTCGCGATGCCGGTGACAGAGAATCTCGCCGTGATGCTGCGCCTGTACGTCTGCATCGCGCTCGCGATTCTCGTGCTGGTCCTCAAGAGTGAGGTCTGTCGCCCCGTCGGGCGCGAGGCGCTGCTGGTCGCGACACTGTGGGGCGTGATCGGCCTGGCGGCGTGGCTGGCGGTTCGCGAGAACCACCTGCGCTGCTTCCTCGAACTCTATGCGCTGGGCGTGGTGCCACTGGTCGGTATCGTCCTGATGCAGCTGCGTTTCGTCTCGGCTCTGGTGCTGTCGGCAGGGGGGATGGCCATCGTGATGAGCGTAGCGATGCCCTATGCCCATATGGACTTCGCGATCGTCTTCGTCTTCATGGCGTTCTGCCTGTTTTCGCTGATCTCCAGCTTCCGCATCGAGTTCTCGGCCCGTCATGCCTATCTGATGACCTCCATCGATCAACTGCGCCTGCAGGATGTGGAATCACGCAATGCCGAGCTGCAGGAAATGGCCTGTCTCGACCCGCTGACCCAGCTCTACAATCGCCGTCATCTGATCGAGGTGCTAAAGCAGCACCATGGCGATGCTCAGCAGGCGAAGAACGGCGTGTCAGCGTCCCATCCGGTGCCACCGTTACCATGTCTGGCGCTGATGATGATGGATGTCGATCTCTTCAAGGCTTTCAATGATCACTACGGGCATGTCGCGGGCGACAACTGCCTGTATCAGATTGCCCAGGCCTTGCAGGAAACACTGGACAGGGAAAAAGGCGCTGGCATCGCCGGTGCTCTCGAGGGGAAAGAGGCTGCGTTGGCCAGCGTAGTTCGCTTCGGCGGCGAGGAGTTTACCGCCCTGGTGGCCGTGCGTGATCTCGAGCATGCGCGCAGTCTGGCCGAGGCAATGCGCTATGCCGTCAAGTCGCTCAAGCTGCCTCACCGCGAGTCGGAACTCGGCGTCGTCACCCTGAGTGTGGGGCTTTGCGTCATCCCCTTGTCGCGCCTGCTCGAGGGCGAGGG
>NZ_CFDJES010000074.1:0-4596 GCF_983723665.1 Cobetia sp.
GGCTTCGCTGGGGCGGAAGAGGGCACGGCCTCAAGCCGCTCAAGGTGCGGCGCATTATCAGGCAGATAATCTGGATCAAGGCCTTCCACGGGCAAAATCGACAAAAGTCGCTACGCTGAAAGTCGAGGCCCTTGTCATTCATCGACAAGCCCACGCGATGGCAGCGTGTGGGAGTTGCCTCAGCGAATCACATCAGCGGAGAAGCCCGCATGGGGCTTTCTTGCGCACAGTCTTCGCAAAGTCTTCAAGCTGACTTGGATAACAATCAGGCTGGTGACAGAGGATGCTGTTACCGACGCCCAGAGATGACAGGAAGGATTCGAAATGCGCCAAGGTCTTTTTGCTTCACCTCGTCCCGACAATCTCGGCCTGCATGATGGCATGCTGGCTCCGGCCCCCAGCACCCCCAACGGGGTCAGTTCCCAGGCCACTGACAGCAAGCATTATGTCGCGCCACTCCCGATGCCGCAGGATTGCTGCGTCAGTGCGATGGAGAAGTTGCACGGCATCATAGAATCGATGGGTCATGCTGAAATCGTCAGCGAAGATGGCGGCTATCTGCACGCCGAGTTCCACACCCCCGTGCTGGGCTTCGTCGATGATGTGGAAATCGTCTGCAATGAAGAGGAGGGGGTCTGCCATGTGCGCAGCGTCTCGCGCAGAGGGCATTCCGATCTCGGCAAGAACCGCCAGCGGGTCGAGGACATTCGCCAGCGCCTGGAAGGCTGGGGCTACTGCAGCTGACGCTTGTCGATGAACCTGAGCTTGAATCTGAGCTTGAATTCAGGTCTCGGGCGTCGCCCGGCAGGCGAGAGAAGATGACTCACTGCATGACACCCACCACATCCCTAATTGCTTGAACTGCACAGGATGACGTTCACCACCCCGGTCCGCCTTCTCGAGGCGCCGGGGTTTTTCATGCCAACTCTTGGCAAGGTCGGCGTGATTTCCCGCAAGACCCCTGCCAAACAGTGAGCGAACGCTACCCAGCCAAGGTCGCCTTTGCTACTCTGGACGCGATACATGAGACGCATGATTGCATCGATCTGTATTGTGTTTTTTGCAATACAGTGATGCGTCGTACGCTGGCAGGATTCCGCATGATCGCCACGCCTCCGGGGCAACCCCGGTGCTTTCAGTCATCATCAGCACGACTTCCGCTCCGTGATCGATGATGTCTCTCGGTTGGATGATGTCTCCCGACAAGATGATGTCTCCCCGACTGAAAGCCTCCAAGACAAGATGTGCGACGCGTGAATCACCCTTGACCATCGCTGGACACCAGCCCCCGCTAAACAGAGATCCATGAACGATTCCGTCCCCGCAGCGGGCTCCGCCTCCGCTGCTCACGATTTGCCCAACGAAAATTCGCTCAAGCGTGGTGACATCAAGGTACTCGGTCTGTCCGCTCTCGGCGGCGCCCTCGAGTTCTATGACTTCGTCATCTTCGTGTTCTTCGCCACCGTCGTCGGCCAGCTGTTCTTCCCGCCCGACATTCCCGAGTGGCTGCGTCAGGTGCAGACCTTCGGCATCTTTGCCGCCGGTTATCTGGCGCGCCCGCTGGGTGGCATCATCATGGCCCACTTCGGCGATACGCTGGGCCGCAAGAAGATGTTCACGCTGTCCATCTTCATGATGTCGCTGCCGACCCTGCTGATGGGCATGCTGCCGACCTATGCCGTCATCGGCATGTGGGCGCCGCTGCTGCTGATCATCCTGCGTCTGTTCCAGGGCGCGGCGGTCGGCGGTGAGGTGCCGGGTGCCTGGGTGTTCGTCAGCGAGCACGTCGCACCGCGTCACAATGGCCTGGCCTGCGGCACGCTCTCGATGGGGCTGGTGGGTGGCATCCTGCTCGGCTCGCTGATGGCCAGCGCCATCAACAGTGTCTACACCCCGCAAGAAGTCAGTGATTTCGCCTGGCGGATTCCGTTCATCATCGGTGGCGTGTTCGGGCTGTTCTCGGTCTATCTGCGTCGCTGGTTGCACGAGACGCCGGTATTCGCCGAGATGCAGCAGAAGAAGGCGCTGGCCGCCGAGCTGCCCTTGAAGATGATCCTGCGGGAACAGCGTCCGGCGATTGCCGTGGCGATGGCGGTCACCTGGATTCTGACCGCTGCCATCGTGGTCGTGATCCTGATGACGCCGAGCCTGATCGCGGGCCTCGAAGGCCTGAGCCGCGCCGCGGCCTTCTCCGCCAACAGTCTGGCGATCGTGGCGGTGTGCGTCGGCTGCATCGTCTCCGGTTACATGGTCGATCGCATCGGCGCCGGCGTCACCCTGGTGCTGTGGAGCGCCTTGCTGGGCATCACCTACTGGGTCTTCCTCGCCACCATGCACTCAGACCCCAGCCTGCTGGTGCCGCTCTACTGCCTGACCGGCTTCAGCGTCGGCATCGTCGGCGCGGTGCCGAGCATCGCGATCCGCGGCTTCCCGCCGGCGGTGCGCTTCACTGGCCTGTCGTTCTCCTACAATGTCGCCTACGCCATCTTCGGTGGCTTCACGCCGATTCTGGTCTCGCTGATGATGACCGTCTCGCCGCTGTCGCCCACCTGGTACGTGGCGGCGCTGTCGCTGATGGGCGTGGTGCTCGGCCTGTGGCTGGCGATCAGCCCGCGTGGCCGCGAACTGATGCGCATCGTCTGATCAGCGTATCCGGCATCGCAGGATGAGAGGCAGGCCCTTGTGGCCTGCCTCTGCCTGAAAACGCGTATCACCCTCTGGGTGGTGCGCGTTTTTCGTTTGGGCCGGCGCCACGGCGACGCTAGGATAGAGCCATTCATTGTCTCTTCCGCGCAGCGGCTTGCCACGGCCACGATGGCCGGGTTGTCACTCCCAGCAGGATGCCCGCATGTTTACCGTTCTTCACGCCAATCACCTCGAGGACCTGCGCGATCTGGCCCTCAAGGTGATCAAGGCCGCGCCTCAGCCTCCGCTGGTGCCGGAAACCTTCCTCGTCCAGTCCAACGGCATGGCCCAGTGGCTGAGATTGTCATTGGCCGAGGCCGATGGCATCGCCGCCTCGGTGGATTTTCCACTGCCCTCAAGCTTCGTATGGCGTGCCTATCGCGGGGTATTGGGCGGCGTGCTGGGCGACGAGATTCCGGAGCTGTCGCCCTTCGACAAGGGCCCGCTTGCCTGGCGTCTGCTGCGCCTGCTGCCGGGGCTGCTGGCCGATGAATCCCAGGCCGAATGCTATGCGCCGCTCAGGGATTACCTGTGTCGCGACGAGCGTGGCCAGTTGATCGAGGCGGTCGGTGAGGACGCATTGCCGGCGCTGCCCGAAGGCCCCGAGGCCGAACGTCAGCAGTGGCAGCTGGCCTGCCAGCTGGCGGACCTGTTCGATCAGTACCTCAACTATCGCCCCGAGTGGGTACGCAGTTGGGAGAGCGGGCTGGAAGACGACAACTTCCGGGATGCCTTCGCGCGTCAGCAGGCCGCAAGCGAGCTGCCGGCCAATCTGCTGCCCGACAACCTGCCGGACAGCCAACAGTGGCAGCCGGCACTGTGGCGCGCGGTGCTGGCCGATGCGCCATCCAGCAGCCGCCAGCATCACCGCGCCGCCCTGCATGGTCGCTTCGTCGCGGCGGCGCGCGCGCTGGAGACACTGCCCTCGACACGTCGTCATCCACTGCCGCCACGCCTGTTCGTGTTCGGTATCTCGGCGTTGCCGGGCCAGACGCTGGATGCACTGCATGCGCTGTCCGGGGTGATGGACATCTATCTGATGATCACCAATCCCTGCCGCCATTACTGGGGCGATATCGTCTCCGACCGCGAAGCCGTGCGGCGCAGTTCGCGAGCAGACAGCCAGCGCATGGACAGCGAGCGCCTCGCGCAACAGCGTGCCCGTCACCCCGAGGCGCCGGCGCTGATCGGGCTGGCGGAGGAGGAGTTGCACCTCAAGGCCAACCCGCTGCTGGCAGGGCTTGGCGCACAGGGGCGTGACTTCATCGTCAGCCTGTATGAATTCGAGAGTGCGCTGTCGGGGCGCGACAGCGGCTTCGATCTCGAGCTGGACGTCTTCGTGCCGCGCATCAGCGAGGACACGCCACCCGAGCAGGCACCGCTGCTGCAGCAGATCCAGGACGAGATACTCGAGCTGGTCCACCCCGGCGAGCGTGCGCTGGCCGAGGGCAGTCCGCGGGTGCTCGCGGCCGATGACGACTCCATCAGTCTGGTCAGCGCTCACTCGGCGCTGCGCGAGGTCGAGATCCTCCACGACCGCCTGCTGGCGGCCTTCGAGCGGGCCCATGACGCCGAGAAACGTGGCGAGGGCGAGCCGCTGCGGCCGCGCGACATCCTGGTGATGGTGCCCGACATCGACCGATATGCCCCCTATATCGAGGCGGTGTTCGGTCAGCTGCCGCCGGGCAATCCGCGCCATATTCCCTTCACCATCGCCGACCGCGTGGCCAGTCAGGCCAACCCGCTGCTCGGGCTGGTGCTGATGCTTCTGGAACTGCCGGAGCGCCGCCTCGGCGTCAGCGAGGTGCTGGATGCGCTGGATGTCGCCGCCTTCCGGCGTCGTTTCGCCATCGAGGAGGGCGAGCTCGAGCGTCTGCGGCGCTGGCTGGCCGACAGCGGCGTGCGCTGGGG
>NZ_CFDJES010000074.1:4696-9489 GCF_983723665.1 Cobetia sp.
TGATGGACGGCCTTGTCGACATGAACGGCCTGAGCTTCGACGGCGTGGTGCCCTTCGATGAAGTGGCCGGTCTCGAGGCCGAGCTGGCAGGCAAGGTCGGCGAGCTGATCGAGAGCCTGGATCGCTGGCGGCGCTGGCTGGATACCTCGCGCACGCCAGCGGACTGGGCCACCACGCTGCAGCGGCTGTGGGAGGAGAGCCTCAGCCCGGACAGCGCCGAGGAATTCGACATTCTGGCGCGCCTGCAGGCGGCGCTCTCACGCCTCGACAAGGGCTGGCAGCAGGCCGGTTTCGAGGGCTGCCTGTCGCTCAAGGTGGTGCGCGAGGCGCTGCGCGGCGAGCTGGACAGCGGCGGTCTCGCCCAGCGCTTTCTCGCCGGGCGGGTCAACTTCGCCACCCTGATGCCGATGCGTGCGATTCCCTTCCGCGAAGTGCACCTGCTGGGCATGAACGATGGCGACTATCCGCGGGTGCGCATGCCGCAGGATTTCGACCTGATGGCCAGCCGCCCGCAGGCGGGCGACCGTTCACGCCGCGACGATGATCGCTACCTGTTCCTGGAGGCGCTGCTGGCGGCGCGGGATCGCCTGTCGATCTCGTGGGTCGGGCGTGACCAGCGCGACAACGGCGAGCGGCCGCCCTCGGTGCTGGTCGGTGAACTGCTCGACTACATCGAGCTGGGCTGGGAGCCCGAGCAGCCGCACTCCGCCAAGCGTTCGCGGGAGGCGGCGCTGCGAGAGCGCCTGATCACCGAACACCCGCTGCAGCCGTTCTCGCGGCGCTATTTCCATGCCTCCCAGGCGGCGGTCGTCGATCTGTTCAGCTATGACGCCAGCTGGTCGAGCCTGTATCGCGCGGCGGGGCAGGCTCAAGTGCCTGAAACACTTCAGGAAAACCCAAGCAATGCCAGTCAGGTGCAAGCGGCGGCAGCGACTGCCTTGAGGCAGCTGGTGGAGCAGGCGCCGGAGTCCCATCTGCGCCTCGGCGCCGATTCGCTGGCGCGCTTCCTGCGCCGCCCCTGGCAGCTGGGGCTGGACCGCGTTGGCGTGCGCTTCCGCGATGCCGAGGTGCCGGATGAAGACAACGAACCCTTCGCCCCCGACGGGCTGGAGAACTTCACCCTGACTCGCGAGCTGCTGGACGCCGCGCTTGCCGGGCAGTCACTGCCGCTGGCCGCCGAACGTCTGCGCCGGGCAGGGCGGCTGCCGGCGCTGGGCTTTGCCGATGCCTTGATCGAACCGCGCCTCAAGCGTCTCGACCAGCAGTTGGCCAGCTGGCGTGACCAGCTCAGCGATGCCATCTCGCTGCCGCCGCGCACCCTCGAGGTACCGCTGATCATGCAGGATGAGGGCGGCGAGATGTTGCGCGTGACTCTCACCACGCGCTTGATCAGCCGTCAGCAGCTGCGCGATGACGCCGAGGGCGAAAGCCGCCTGCTGGCCACGCTGGAGGCGACCCACTTCGGCACCCTCAAGCCCGGCAAGGAAGGGCGCTACAAGAAGCTCGGCAAGCCGCATCGTCTGCTGGCCGGCTATCTCGACTGGCTGATGGCCAATGCGCGTCCCGGCCTCGGGGAGGTGGCAGGCGATCAGGGCGCAAGCCGTGAAGGCTATCAGTGGCTTGTGGTGTTCGAGGACCGCTGGCTGCTGTTCCCCGCGCTGCGCATCGAGCAGGCCGAGGCCGCGCTGCGCCATCTCGTCAAGGCGTATGCCCAGGGCTGGCAGGCGCCGCTGGCGGCCGCGCTGGAACTGGCGACCACCCTCTGGGAGGTGGTGGGCGAGGAGGATCGCAATGCCTTGTTCGGTGCGCTCAAGGCGCAGGCCGCTGACGGCAGCGCAAACCTTGAGACGGCGCTCGGGGCCATTCACAAGCCCTGGCTTGCCGACAGCCTGACGCGCGCCATGGAAACCCGCTTCAGCGAAGACATCTTCAAGGGCCCCCAGGCGCTCAGACGTCAGGAAGGCGCGCTGGGCGAGCTGTGGCCGGAGTTCGAGGCCTTTGCACAGGCCGGCGGCGTGCTCAACAGCGTGCAGCTCTATCAGCCACTGATCGAGAGCATGATCGGTGTGCGTCAGGGCATTCTCGGCGAACGCGCGGTGGAGCTTGCCACCGGGAAGGCGACGTCATGAGCGATACCGGAGTGGAAGACATGCGCGGTGTGGAGAGTGGCGTGAGGAGTGGCATCGCTCAGGACAAGGAAGCGGCAATGTGTGACGAGATGGATCAGAGCCAGCAGGGCCAGGCCCTCGATATTCCGACGCTGCCGCTGCTCGGTCAGCATCTGATCGAGGCGAGTGCCGGCACCGGCAAGACCTTCACCCTCGCCGCGCTCTACGTGCGGCTGGTGCTCGGGCCCTTGCCCGGCCAGGACGCGGGCGTCTGCTATCCGCGCCCGCTGACGCCGCCAGAGATTCTGGTGGTGACCTTCACCGAAGCCGCCACCGCGGAGCTTAGAGACCGCATTCGAGCGCGCCTCAAGCAGGCGCGTGAGGCGCTGCTGGAGCGTGCCAGTCCTGATCCGGTGCTGGCCGAGTTGCTCGCGCCGCTGCTGACATCATCACCTGCCGAGGACGCAGCGCGCCTCAAGGCTGCCGCGGCACGGCGCCTCGATCAGGCCGCGCGCCTGATGGATGACGCCGCCATCTTCACCATCCACGGCTTCTGCCAGCGCATGCTCAGCCGGCATGCCTTCGATGCCGGCGGGCGCTTCGGCGCCGAGCTGTTGCAGGATGGCCAGTCGCTGCTGGCGCGCTGCGTCGAGGATTACTGGCGCTGCGAGTTCTATCCGCTGGCCCGTGAGTGGCAGGCCTTGATCCGTGGGCGCTGGGCCGGGCCCGACGCGCTGGGAGAAGAGCTGCGCGGCCTGCTGCGGGATGGCACGCCACGCCCGCTGTACCGCGACGGCGAATGTCTTGAGGCCCCGCATGACCTGAGCGAGCTGCTCGGCAATGCCGAACAGTGGCGTCAGCAGCAGGAGGCCGCCCGTCGCGCCGTCGAGGAAAGCTTCGATGAGGCGGCCATCCGCGCGGTGATGGGCGAGGCCTTCGCCAACAAGGCGCTCAACGGCAACAGCTACAAGGAGGCCGAGCTCGAGCCCCGCCTGGCGGCGACGGCCGCCTGGCTGGCCAGCGGCGAGCACGACTTCGCCGCCGACATGCTCGACAGCAAGAAGCTGTGCTGGCTGAGTCAGGCCAAGCTCGAGAAGGGCACCAAGAAGAACTGCCAGACGCCGCGCCATCCCTTCTTCGCGGCGCTGGACAGGCTGGCCGAGGTGCCCGCCCCGGACGCCGTACTGCTGGATCAGGTCGCCGTGCACGCGCGTGACAGCGTCGCCCGCGCCCTGATCTGCGAGAAGCGCCGCCTCGGGCTGTGGGAATTCTCGGACCTGCTCAATGATCTCGATCACGCACTGGACCCGTCGCTCAATGGCGAGGCCAGCCAGCGACTGGCGCGCCAGATCCGTCAGGAGCTGCCGGTGGCGATGATCGACGAATTTCAGGACACCGATCCGGTCCAGTACCGCATCTTCCGGCGCATCTATCCGCAGACGGCGGGCGATGCTCCGTCCGACGACGATGCCATCGGCAACGATGCCGTCAATGGCAATGCTGGCGAGGCGCCCAGCACGCTGTTGATGATCGGTGATCCCAAGCAGGCCATCTATGCCTTCCGCGGCGCCGATATCGACACCTATCTGGCGGCGCGCAAGGTCACCAGCTCGCGCTTCACCCTGCCGCGCAACTTCCGCTCCAGCGCCGCGATGGTATCCGCGGTGAATGCCCTGTTCGCCCAGCATCAGGCGCCCTTCGGCAGTGAGGACATTCCCTTCCAGCCGGTCGAGGCCCAGGGCACGCGCACCCGGCTGGTACTGCGTCATCCGGATGGCCGCGAAGAGGCCGCCTGCGCGCTGAACCTGTGGTGGGCCAGCGGTGAGCGCCTGAGCGCCGATGACCATCGCCGCGCCATGAGTGGTGCCTGTCGCGCCCAGATCCAGGCCTTGCTGGAAGGACAGCAGCGTCTGGCGGCGGGCGAGCCGGGACTGGTGCTCATGGACGAAGGCGATGCGACGCCACGTGGCGTGGCCGCCAGCGATATCGCCGTGCTGGTGCGCAACGGCCGCGAGGCCGCGGCGGTGCGTGGCGCGCTGGCCGAAGGCGGCATCCGCAGCGTCTATCTGAGCGAGAAGAGCTCGGTATTCGACACGCCGGAGGCCTTCGAGCTGCTGCAGCTGTTCGAGGCCGTGGCCCATCCGCGTGATGACCGCCGTCTGCGCGCGGCGCTGGCGACGCGGCTGCTGGCCCAGGATCTCTCGCTGGTCGAACGCCTCGCGGTGGATGAGCTGGCCTGGGAGCGTGAGGTCGAGCGCTTCGATGGCTATCACCGCGACTGGCAGCGGCGCGGCGTGCTGCCGATGCTGCGCGGCGTGATGCGTGACTTCCGGGTCGGGGAACGGTTGGCGGCGCGCGCCGGGGGCGAGCGCGCCCTGACGGATGTGCTGCACCTTGGCGAGCTGGCCCAGAATGCTGCCCAGCGCCTCGATGGCGAGCAGGCGTTGCTGCGCTGGTGGCATCAGGCGCTGGAATCCGGCCATGAAGCGCTGGACAGCGACAGCCTCAGTCAGCGACTGGAAAGTGATGAGGGGCTGGTGCGCGTCGTCACCATCCACAAGTCCAAGGGGCTTGAGTATCCCATCGTGCTGCTGCCGTTCATGGCCAGCTTCCGCGCGGCCGAGGCGGACAAAAATTTCGGCCTGCTGACCCTCAAGCAGCGCTGGCTGGCTTCGGCTGACGTGG
>NZ_CFDJES010000074.1:9589-10949 GCF_983723665.1 Cobetia sp.
GCGCTGACGAGGAAGACGATAACGAGGAAGTGCCTGCTCACAGAGTCGATCAGGAGGATGATGCTCTCGATGACAGCATCCTGGTCAAGAAGCCCTCCAGGGAGGCCATCGCGGCGGCCGACCATGCACGGCTGATGGAAGATGTGCGTCTGCTCTACGTGGCGCTGACGCGTCCCAAGTTCGCCTGCTGGCTGGGGCTGGCGCCCATCGGCAAGGGCGGTTTCAGCAAGCAGCTGAGCCTGCCGTCCACCGCCGTCGGCTACCTGCTTGGCCTGAGTGATGCCCCGGATATCGAGGCCAGCGCCATCGAGGCCGCGCTGCACGGCTGGTGTGATCAGCAGTCTGCCGGCCTGGCGCGCGTTTCCGGCCTGCCCGCACCAGTAGGCCACGAATATCAGCCCCCGGCGGAGCGCGATCAGCACTTCCATGGCGCGCGCCACTTCGCGGGCGGCATCGAGGATGACTGGTGGATCGCCTCCTACACCGCCTTGCTCACCGATGCCCGTCAGGTGACGGCGGCGCTGGAAGACACCGCCGATGCCGCGGATGACCGCGTGCCCGAGGGCGCCACCGAGATCGCGCTGGAAGAGGGCGAGCAGGGCCTGACACGCCCGGACCGCGAGGTGGCGGGGCAGTCCGGCCCACTGCTGGCCGGTGGCCTGCCGATGACGGTGGGCGAGATCCATCTGCATGATTTCCCGCGCGGACCGCGCCCGGGGACCTTCCTGCATGGCCTGCTGGAGGCGGTCGATCTCGATCGCCTCGGTGCAGATGACTATCGCGGCGAGCTTGAACGGCTGGTGGGCTCGCGGCTGCATTTCGGTGGCTTCGATGCCAGCTGGCAGCCGCGCCTCACCGACTGGCTGGAGCAGGCGCTGACCCGCCCGCTGCAGGGCTTCGAGGGCGAGCCTATCCTGCTCAACCGGCTGGAGGCCTGGCTGCCGGAGCTGGAATTCTGGCTGCCGGCCGTGCACGCACGCAGTCTGCCGCTGGATGCCGTGGTCACCGCGCTGGAACCGTTGCCGCGCTCGCGGCCCAGGCTCGCGCCACGTCGCATGCACGGCATGCTCAAGGGCTTCATCGATCTGACCTTCCAGTCCGGTGGCCGCTGGTACGTGCTGGACTGGAAATCCAACTATCTGGGCGAGCGCCCCGAGGATTATCTTGGCGAGTCACTGGCCCGCGCCATGGTCGAGCACCGCTACGACCTGCAATACGTGCTCTACACCCTCGCGCTGCATCGTCTGCTCAAGGCGCGCCTCGGCGACGACTACGATTACGAGCGCTGCATGGGCGGGGTGCTGTATGTCTTCCTGCGTGGCCTGGATGCCGGCGGTGGCTCACCCGCGCTTGCGGTGGA
>NZ_CFDJES010000074.1:11049-14596 GCF_983723665.1 Cobetia sp.
TGATCGAGGCGCTGGATCTCTGGCTGGGCGGCGACAGCTCCGCATTGGATAGCCTGCTCCTCAACACCACCGACACCTCGCCACTCACCCAAAGCGGCCAGCAGGGGGACTTCGATGTCTGACACCATGTCTGTGCCAACGCAGCAGCTCAGCGCTGCCCCTGACGCCCCGACTGCCGACACCCTGCTCGCCACGCTCGGCCTGTGGGTGGAGCTGGGCTGGCTTAGGCGCGTCGATGCCCATCTGGTGCGCTTCATGGCGCGCCATGTGCCGGAGGCCCCGGCCAGCGTGCTGCTGGCGGCCGCGCTGGCCAGCCATCAACTGGGGCGCGGGCATGTGTGCCTGTCGCTGTCGCGGGCACTGGCCGAGCCACGCGCGACCCTGTCGCTGCCGCCGCTGGAGCAGTCCGAGGCGCATCTGGCCGAGGTCAGCGTGGCCCTGCCGGAGGCCTTCCTGGCGGATCTCGATGCCGGGCGCTGGGCCGAGCAACTGGCGGCATCACGGCTGGTCAGCGTGCTTGCGCAGGCCGATTCCCCGGCAGGCCATCTGCCGCTGCGCCCGCTGGTGCTGGTGGGCGAGCGCCTCTATCTGCGCCGTTACTGGCAGGCCGAGCGTGAAGTCGCGGCGGGGCTGCGTGCGCGGATGGGGCCAAGCGAGGAGGGCGAGACACGGGTCAGTGATGCGCTGGGCGAGCGTCTGCGCGAGCTGTTCGCCAGCAATCAGCCGGACCCGCACGGCGAGCCGGACTGGCAGAAGCTGGCCTGTGCCCTGGCGTTGCGTCAGCGCCTGACGGTGATCTCCGGCGGCCCCGGCACCGGCAAGACCACCACCGTCACGCGCCTGTTGGCGCTGTTGCAGGCTCAGGCGCTGGCGGGTGGCGCTGACGGTGCAGAGGGCGAGCTGGAGAGCGAAGAGACAGCCCAATCGCACGAGCGGCGGGCGCTGGATATCCGCCTGGTCGCCCCGACCGGCAAGGCGGCGGCGCGGCTGTCGGAGTCGATCCGGGGGGCGGTGGCGAAGCTCGAGGTGCCAGACGTGGTACGCGCCGCCATCTCGCGCGAGGCAAGCACCGTGCACCGCCTGCTGGGCGCACGGCCGGATTCGCGTCACTTCCGCCATCACGCCGGCAACCCGCTGGCGCTGGATCTGCTGGTGGTGGATGAGGCCTCGATGGTCGATCTCGACCTGATGGCCGCACTGCTCGGCGCGCTGCCCGCCCACGCCCGCCTGATTCTGCTTGGCGACAAGGACCAGCTGGCCTCGGTGGAAGCCGGCGCCGTGCTGGGCGATCTCTGCGAGCATGCGCTGCCGCCGCGCTACTCACCGGCATTGTGTGCCGACTTGAGCCGCCTGACCGGCGAAACGCTGGAACAGGCCATCGCCGCGCCTGATGGCCAGGACTTGGAGGAAACATCAGCGACACGCGGCCGACTCGCCGATCACGTGGTGGTGCTGCAGAAGAGCTATCGCTTCTCTGCCGACAGTGGCATCGGCGCGCTGGCACGCGCCAGCAACGCCGGGGATCGTCAGGCGCTGCGCGATGTCTGGAAGGCCGGTTATCGCGACATCGCCTGGCTCAAGCTCAGTGGCCCGGAGGACCGCGATCTCGAGAAGCTGGTGGTCAACGGCTACCGCCCGGCGCTGGAGGCCGTGCGTGAGCGGCGCCCGGCGCGTGAGGTGATCGACCTGCTGCTCGAGTTCCAGCTGCTGTGCGCGCTGCGCCGTGGCCCCTACGGCGTCGATGGCCTCAACCAGCGTGTGGCGCGGGTGCTGATGCGGCGCGGCCTGATCGCCGACGAGCGCGGCTGGTACGCCGGTCGCCCGGTGATGGTGACGCGCAACGACCGCGCGCTGGGGCTCTACAACGGCGATGTCGGCATCACCCTGCCGGACCCCGCCGCCGGGGGGCGTCTGCGCGTGTTCTTCCCGGTCGAGGAGGAGGCGACGCCAGACACCGAGCGTGATGGGCAGGACACCGACATCCAGCGCTTCCACCGTGGCGTACGCGCGGTATTGCCGTCACGCCTCGAGGCGGTGGAGACGGTCTTCGCGATGACGGTCCACAAGTCGCAGGGTTCCGAGTTCCGCCATGTGTTATTCGTGTTGCCTGAGGGCGCCAATCCGATTCTGACCCGTGAGCTGGTCTACACCGGCATCACGCGGGCCAAGTCACGGGTCACGCTGGCGGGAACCCGCCGCGAGACGCTGGAAGGCGCCATTGAACGACGCGTGGTGAGAGCCAGCGGGCTGGTGCTCTAGGCCGGACACCGACGGATGATCGTCATCTCCGGCTCCGCCGCGCTCGACGGGAGGAGGGGACATGACGGACGTCAGTAGTCGCGTGAAGGAAAGGGCGCAGCCACAGAGCGAGATGCATGCCGTGGCGCTGGCCACGGCGGCCAGTCAGCTCAAGGACCCGCAGGCGGCGGTGGCCGAGCTTGCCCGAATGCTTGATCTGGCGCTGGGAAGTCGTGAGCGGCTCGGCGGAGTGCTGTTCTTCTGCTCGGCGGATTATCCTCTGGCGGCATTGGGCCAGGCGCTGGCCGCCACCTTCGGCGAGGTGCCGGTGAGCGGCTGCACCACCGCCGGCGAGATCACACCCGCGGGCTATGCGCGCGGCTCCATCACCGCCATCGGCCTTGCGCGCAGTGACTTCGCGCTGGCGCAGGTGCTGATCGATGATCTGAGCGGTTTCGATCTTCCGCGTGCCCAGGCGCTGAGTGACGAGCTGCTGGCGCGTTGTCGCGAGCAGGCCGTGGCGCCGGTGATGGGCAACAGCTTCGCGCTGACGCTGCTCGACGGGCTCTCGAGCAGCGAGGAGCAGGTGCTGGCGACGCTGGATGCGGCGTTAGGCAGCATTCCCGCCTTCGGTGGCTCCGCCGGGGATGACAATCGCCTGTCGCACACCTATGTCTACGCCGATGGTGTCTTCCATGATCAGGCGGCGGTCGTGGTGGTGGTCAATACGCGGCTGCCGTTCGAGGTCATCAGCACCCATCACCTCACGCCGCTGGCCGACAAGCTGGTGGTGACGGCGGTGGATCGTGATTCGCGCCGCGTGCTGGAGCTGAATGCCGAACCCGCCGCCGAGGAGTATGCGCGGCTGGCCGGCGTCGCGCCCGAAGCGCTGGAGGAGGCGGTCTTCGCGCGTTGTCCGCTGGCGGTGCGCATCGGCGAGGCGCATTACGTGCGCTCCATCCAGCGCGTGAATGACGATGCCAGCCTGAGTTTCTACTGCGCGGTGGAGACCGGCATCGTGCTCACCGCCATGCAGGCCACGCCGATTCTCGAGCAGCTCGAGCAGCGCCTGGCCGAGGTGGAGGCGCGCCTGGGGCCGCCCGCGCTGACCATCGGCTGCGACTGCTTCCTGCGGCGCATGGAGATCGAGGCGCTGGCACTGGAGGATGAGGCCTCGCGCATGCTCAGGCGGCACCGGGTGATCGGCTTCAATACCTACGGTGAGCAGCACCACGGCATGCACATCAACCAGACCTTCACCGGCGTGGTGATCGGCCAGCGCCGCTCGGTTGCCGACGGCACGGGAGGA
>NZ_CFDJES010000075.1:0-3029 GCF_983723665.1 Cobetia sp.
CCGAAACCACCGCCCAGATACAGCTGGTGATGGGTGACCTTGCCTTCCTCGAGCTCCAGCGCCTTGGTGACCAGTGAGGTCAGCAGGGACTGCTGCTGGTTGCCGCAGTGGATGTGCCAGTGGCCATCTTCTTCGTAGGCCAGCGCATTGGCCGGTTCCAGCGTGAAGTGCAGCACGCTTGAGGTGGTGAAGGTGGATTCCACCGTGGTGGCGGCATTCTCGAGCAGCGGCGCAGGGTCGCCCTGATCCACCAGCAGTGAGCCGTTGTCACGGCTCGGCGAGCTGACCAGACGCTGGCCCTCGGCCTGGATCGCCGTCTCGTCGACCTGATAGCTGTCGCCCTTGCTCCACTCGACCTTGAGCAGGTCGGTGGCGCGCATGGCCGCCGAGAAGTTGTCGGCGATGACCGCAAGCCAGCCCTGACAGATGCCGGACGGGTCCTTGAGTTCGATGGTCTGGCGATAGCCGATGACCTTGCGGGCCTCGCTGTCATCGACGGCGGTGACCTTGCAGCCGAAGCGGCTCGGCGGCATCACCGGACGCGCATGCAATGTCTTGCCGACACGCGCCTCGATCTCTGCCGGCAGGGTGTAGTCGATGCCGTAGACGGCCTGACCGTTGGTCTTGGGCGGCACGTCCAGCGCGTTGCCCCTGGTGCCCAGCACGCGACGCTCGGAGGCCGGCTTGAGCTCGATGGCCGCAAGCTCCTCCTCGGAGAAGCTGCGCTCCAGCCCCGCCGCGACGATCTCGCCATACCCCAGCGACTGATCGCCACTGATGACGCGTCCCTTGCGCGCCTTGCAGCTCTCGACCGCCACGCCCATCTGCTGAGCGCCCGCCTCGATCAGCGCGATACGCCCCGCCGCGCCGGCCTGTGACAGCGGCTGGTAGCTCTGGTGAACCGACCAGCTGCCGCCGGTGATCATGTAGCCCCACTTGGGAGCGCTGTCGACGTAATCGACCTTGACGCTGTCCCAGTCGGCCTCCAGCTCCTCGACCACCAGACGTGCGAGGCTGGTGGCGACGTGCTGGCCCATCTCGGACTTGGTGATATGCACGGTGACGGTGCCATCAGTGGCGATGGCGTACCACATGGTCGGCTCGAAGGCCCCGGCGGACAGCGTCTCGCTGGCCGAACCCTTGCCGTCTGACCCGGCGGCCAGCGCCGCGCCGGACACGCCGAAGGCCAGCATGGTGGAACCCGCCACACTGCCGATCAGGAAGCCACGCCGCGTGATACCGCCGCGGCTCGAGGAAGTCTTGTGCGCGGCAGCAAGCTCGCGCTGATGCGCGGCCAGCTTGTCATCAAACCTTGCCATGAGACGTCTCCTCGACAGCAGAATGGGATACGGTGCCTGCCGTGGCACGCGGATCGAAGGTGCCGACGCCGGCAGTCGCGGCCGTGGCGTCGGTCTGCTGACCGCTCACCTGGCTGGTGGCACGCTCATTGGCGATGGTGGCGGCACGCTTCACTGCGCGATGGATGCGCACGTAGGCCATGCAGCGACACAGGTTGCCGGCCATGGCGGCGGTGACCTGCTCATCGGTGGGGTCTGGCGTATTCTTGAGGAAGTCGGCGGCCTGCATGATCTGGCCGGACTGGCAGTAACCGCACTGCGGCACCTGCTCCTCGACCCAGGCCTGCTGCAGCGGGTGGTCATCGTTCTCGGCCAGCCCCTCGATGGTGACGATGTCACCACCTTCGGCGGCCAGAACCGGCAGGACACAGGTACGCGCCGCTGTGCCGTTCAGGTGCACGGTACAGGCGCCGCACTGGGCGATGCCGCAACCGAACTTGGTGCCGGTCAGACCCAGGTGCTCACGCAGCACCCATAACAGCGGGGTTTGCGGATCGACCTCGAGACTGACGGCCTTGCCGTTCAGAGTGAAGTTGGCCAAGGGGCTTCTCCTCAGGAGCATGAAGCAGGGACAGGATTGAGATACAGAGCTGGGATACAGAGCGGCGCGACGGCATGACTCAACATGGCGTCAGTAGACTGACGCTGCGTGTGTCCGGTGTCAGGGGGCGAACGGCACGTTGCATGTCGGGCAGGCTGCGCGATTGGCATACCCCGAATGGCGAAATTCTACAGGTCACGACTCAGCACCATGGTGCCAAACGGGAAACAGTGTAGTGTCGCGAGACCGGGGCATGTCACCAGGACGGGGTATGACACCCGCCATGGTAAACAGCGCATGTGACATGCATGACAGTATAGCGTTTCGCGGGGTGCGATCGGCAGTGGATTCCACGCAAGCCGGGCACGATTCGTCACCGATGCCTGCCGGCGCCTGATAGCTGACAGCCCCTGCCGGTTCCTGATGGCTGCTGCCGGTTCCTGATGGCTCGTGAAAAAGCGCCCTGCGCTGGTCAGGCCTCAACGCCAGTGGCGAATGAAGGCCAGCATCCATTGCGTCATCACGGCGCTGTCTGGTGCGACACTCAGGGAGGCTTCGCCCTCGCGCACGCGATGTTCGCCGATCTGTTCGCGACGCAACCTCATCAGGTCACGTGAATAGGCGGGGCTGAACTCGGGATGCCCCTGCACGCCGAGGCAGCTGCCCACCTCGATCAGATAGAAGGCGCAGAAGGCGCTGTCCGCCAGCACCCGGGCATCGGCAGGCAGGGCACTGACCTGATCCTGATGGCTGACGATGAGATCCAGCCCTGCTTGCGGCGGTTGCATCCAGGGGCGTCGCGCGCAGACACGATTGAACGACAGGCCGACACCCCAGCCGCGTGCATGTTTCTCCACCTCGCCCCCCAAGGCCCTGGCGATCACCTGATGGCCGAAGCAGACACCGACCAGCGGCAGCTTTGCCGCATGCACGCGCCGGACGAACTCACACAGTGTCGTGATCCAGGCGAGCCCATCATTGACGCCATGTTTTGACCCGGTGATCAGCCAGCCATCGCAGGCATCCAGCTGCTCGGGAAACTCGCCATCCAGGCAGCGCCAGACGCTGAGCCGGATATCCGGGTCGCTGCGCGTGAGCAGGGCCTGGAACATGGCGGGATAGTTGCCGTG
>NZ_CFDJES010000075.1:3129-12236 GCF_983723665.1 Cobetia sp.
CGCTGTCGCTTCTGCTACCGTCGTTGACGTATTCGGGATGCGCCCATCCATGAGAATAAAGTGGAATATAGAGACCAAGGTCTCAAGGTGATCTTCCGCCCACAGGCAGTGGAGTCCGCAGCACAATGATAACGACAGGGGTGGGCCAGACATGCAACTGAACTGGAAGGCAGCGATCGCGTTGGCAGCGCTGATTCTCGCCATCAATACCGGCGCGCGGCAGGCCATGGGCTTCATGCTGCCACCGATGGCCAGCGAACTCACCTGGGGCATGGGGAGTCTGTCATTCGCGCTCGCCATCCAGAATCTGGTCTTCGGACTGGCCGCGCCCATCGCCAGCAAGCTGTCGGACCGCTTCGGCACGCTTAGCGTCTTCCTGGTCGGTAGCCTGTGCTACGCGGTCGGCATGGGCGTCACCGCCCTCTGGCCGACCCCGACGGTGTGGATGCTGGGTGCCGGCGTGCTGGCTGGCATCGGCATCGGGGCGACCACCTTTCCGCTGGTGCTGGCAGCCGTCACGCGCGTGGTCCCCATTCAGCATCGTGGCATCGGGCTGGGCATCGCCTCGGCCGGCGGCTCCTTCGGGCAGCTGATCTACTCGGTCGCGACCCCGATGCTGGTACTGATCGACTGGAAGATCGCCATGCTGGCTCTCGGCGCCAGCTGTCTGCTGCTGATTCCCATGGCGCTGCCCTTACTGCGTCGCCCGCCGGCCGGCAGTGAGGCACCGGCGGAGGATATCCCGAGCCAGGGTCCGCTGCTGCAGGACCGACGCTTTCTGGCGCTCGCCGGCGGCTTCTTCGTCTGCGGCGTGCACGTCGCCTTCATCGCCACCCACCTGCCCAATTTCGTGGTCGCCTGCGGCCTGCCCCTGAACGTGGCCGGCAACACGCTGGCGATCATCGGCGCGCTCAATATCGCCGGCACCATCCTGTTCGGTGCCTGGGGCGGCCGCCGTCACCCGCCGCAGCTGTTGATGCTGATCTATCTGTGCCGCGCCGCGCTGGTGATGGCGATGGTGGTCATCCCGCCCAGCAGCATGCTGCTCTACGCCTTCGGCGCGATCATGGGCATTCTGTGGCTGTCGACAGTGCCGCTGACCAGTCAGGCCGTCGCGCTCTACTTCGGTCAGAAGCGTCAGGCCTTCGTGTTCGGCATGGTGCTGGCCGCCCATCAGGTCGGTGCCTTCCTGGGGGCCTGGGGCGGTGGTGTGGTCTATCAGCTGACCGGCAGCTACGACCTGCTGTGGATCTCCAGCGGCATCTTCGGTCTGCTGGCCGCCATCGTGCACTGGCCGGTGCGTCGCGAGCCCACGCGCGTGATTCAGCCACAGCTGGCCTGAGTCGCGCCACGGCATTCGCCTCTCACATTTCAGACTTCAGATCACCAATCCACAACGACACAGCCCCCACCGGCAAGACCGATGGGGGCTGTGTCGTTGTGGACTTCAGCAAGGGCGATCAGCGCTGGAAGGCGTAGACATTGCCGACCTTCAACAGCCGCGTCAGCTCATCCAGTGCCGTCAGTGTCTCCTCGGCCAGCTGCGGATCGGCGAGGTCTGCCGGTGTCAGGCTGTCACGGTAGTGACGCTTGACCCAGTCACCCAGCTCGGCGTGCAGCGTGTCGCTCATCATCACGCGCCCGGACAACGCGGCGCGCTCGGCGTCGCTGAGCACCACGCGCAGACGCAGACAGGCCGGGCCGCCGCCATTGCGCATGCTCTGCTTCACGTCCTTGACCAGCACTTCGCCGATCGGGTTCGGGCCGGCCAGAATCGCGTTCTGCAGCGCGTTCCACACCGCCTCGTTCTCCTGACACTCGCCCGGCACCACCAGCGTCATGCTGCCATCGTCGCTGGAGAGCAGCTGCGAGTTGAACAGATAGGACGACACGGCATCCTCGAGGCTGACGGCTTCCAATGGCACACGGATCGGGATCAGCGGCGTGGACAGCTTGGCGCGAATCTCGTCAAGCACCGCCTCTTCATCGCGGAAGGCCAGCTCGTGATAGAACAGCACCGGGCCATTGCCCACCGCGATCACATCGTTGTGGAAGACACCGGCATCGATGGCGTCCGGGTGCTGCTGGGCGAATACCACCTGACCTTCGCTCAGGCCATGCTGACGCGCGACGGCCTGACTGGCTTCCAGCGTCTGGCGCGCCGGATAGCGACGCGGTTCGACGCCATCACCGCCGAAGGCCTGGCGGCCATAGACATAGAGATGCACGCCCGGCCCGCCGTGGCCATCGCACAGCCGCGTATGGTTGGCGGCGCCCTCATCGGAGAAGGCCGGGGTCGCGGGCAGCGCGGGGTGATGCGCGAAGTGGCCATCGTCGGCGAAGATGGCGCCCAGGATGCGCCCGGTGGTCGCGGGCTCCAGGTAGCGGTGGAAGCTGGATTGCAGGTTGGCCGGCGTGAAATGCACGCGGCCATCACCACTGTCGCGTGACGGCGTGACGGTGGCGGCGTTGGCCGTCCACATGCTGGAGGCGGAACACACCGCGCGCAGAAGCTGCGGGGCCTGCTCGCTGGCCGCCTTCAACACCTGGGCGTTGCTGCCGGTGAAGCCTAAATCACGCAGTGCGCCAAGGTCCGGGCGCTGCTGCGGCAGCAGAATCCCCTGTGCATAACCCAGATCCGCCAGCGACTTCATCTTGTCGAGGCCCTGCAGCGCGGCTTCGCGCGGGTTGGAGGCCAGCCCGCCGTGGCGCATCGAGGCCACGTTGCCATGCGCCAGACCGGCGTAGTTGTGGGTCGGGCCGACCAGGCCATCGAAATTGATCTCTTGATACGGAGTATCGGACATGAAGGTCTCCTGCCACGACGCCTTGCCAGCTCAGCAAACAGGCACGGCGGGCGTCGTGGTCAACAATGGGTAAGCGGCAACGGTGCCCGAACGGACGGCCTTACAGACGGATACCGGCCGGCAGGTTCGCGGGCAGCGCCAGCTCCTCGGCTTCCATCGAGGCGACCGGATAGCTGACATAGTCGGCGGCGTAATAGGCGCTGGGGCGATGGTTGCCGCTGTCGCCGATGCCACCGAAGGGCGCATCGCCGGAAGCGCCGGTGGTCTGGCGGTTCCAGTTGACGATGCCCGCGCGAATGCGCAGCAGGAAGTCGTCCCAGTCAGCGCGATCGCCCCCGATCAGCCCGGCCGAGAGGCCGTAGCGGGTGTCATTGGCCAGCGCGATGGCGTCGTCCCAATCGGCGTAGCGATGGATCTTGAGCAGCGGACCGAAGAATTCCTCGTCCTCGAGCGCAAGGCCGGTGACATCGATCAGCGCCGGGCTGAGCAGACTGGTGCCCTCTTCCACCTGCTGCATGCGCACGATGACGTTGCCGCCCCGCGCTTCGAGATCGTCCTGCGCCTTGAGCAGCCCCTCGGCCGCGGCGACGCTTGCCAGGCCGCCATAGAAGGGGGCGTCCTGCGCGAACTGACCCGCCACCCGCAACTCACGCAGCGCCGTGGCCAGTGTATCGATCAGACGATCACCGACCTCGCCCTGCGGCACGATCAGGCGTCGCGCACAGGTACAGCGCTGACCGCCCGAGGCGAAGGCCGACTGGATGATCGCCAGCACCGCGGCGGTTTCATCCTGCACATCGCGCACCACCAGCGGGTTGTTGCCGCCCAGTTCCAGCGCCAGCAGCTTGCCGACCTGACCGGCGAACTGACGGTGCAGCAGCTTGCCGACCTTGGCACTGCCGGTGAACAGCAGCCCATCGATGCCCTCGGACTGGGACAGGGCCTGGCCGACTTCCGCCGCGCCCTGCACCAGATTGATCACGCCGGCCGGCAGGCCCGCGGCCTCCCAGCACTGCAGGGTGAGATCGGCGGTGGCCGGGGTCAGCTCGGAGGGCTTGAACACGCAGGCATTGCCCGCCAGCAGCGCCGGTACCATGTGGCCGTTGGGCAGATGCCCCGGGAAGTTGTAGGGGCCGAAGACAGCCATCACGCCGTGCGGACGGTGGCGCAGGACTGCCTGGGTGCCCGCGACATCCTTGGCACGCTCGCCGGTACGCTCGTGATAGGCCTTCACCGAGATCGCGATCTTGCCGATCATCGCGCCGACCTCGGTGCGCGCTTCCCACAGCGGCTTGCCGGTTTCGCTGGCGATGCTGACCGCCAGCGCTTCGCGGTGCTGCTCCAGCTGATCGCGGAAGCGCTCCACCACCGCCAGACGCGCCTCGAAGCCCAGACGTGACCAGGCCGGGAATGCCTGACGCGCTGCCGCGACGGCCTGCTCGACCTGCTCGGCAGTGGCAGCGGCGCCCTGCCACAGAGGTGCGTGGGAGACGGGGTCGGTCTTGGTGAAGGATGCGGCCTCGCCCGCTTGCCACGCGCCGTCGATGAAGAGCTGTTGACGCACGTTGAGTGTGGCGGGAGTCGAATTCGTAGTGGTCATGGCATGCCTCATCGAAAGAGCGCGCCGCGCGAGCGACGCTGAACAAGGAGTAACAGGGCAGTTGGCGATCTGCCCCGCTGATGGCAAAAGGACGCAAGGCGGTATGCGCCTGCGAATTGGCGCGAAGAAGCGGATGTCCGTGGCGGACGCTTCAGCCGGCCAGCACGCGCAGCGTGTCGCCGCCGGTGACGCCGAGGCGTTCGGCCTCATCACGGTGGAGGCGCACATGGCAGGCGCCGGAGTCGTCCCGGGTGACGTCGTGGCTGATCCAGCTGGCACGGAAGTCGGCCATGCCGGTGGTGGCAGCCATCACGGCGGGACGCTCGCAGGCCGGGGCATCAGACGCGATGACCTCGACACTCGCCAGCTGACTGTCACGCACGGCGCGCACATCATCGATATAGGCCTCCACCGTCGGGCCGCCATCGAAGATGTCGACGTAGCCTTCCCAGCGCAGGCCTTCCTTCTTGAGCATCGCCACCGCCGGTCGGGTGTGCTCATGCACCTGCCCGATGGCGGCCCGTGCGGGCTCGGAGAGAAACGGCGTATAGATCGGGAACTTGGGCATCAGCTCGCCGATGAAGCTCTTCTGGCCCATGCCGGTGAGGCGGTCGGCCTCATTGAAGTCCATCGGGAAGAAGTGGCTGCCCAGACATTCCCAGAACGGGCTGCGCCCTTCGGGCGTGAAGACACCGCGCATCTCGGCCAGCACCTTGTCGGGGAAGGCCGCGCGGAACTGGGCCATGAACAGCCAGCGCACCTTGGAGAGCAGCGCGCCGTTGCGGTCCTTGCGCCAGCCCTCACGCAGGAACAGCGAGCAGACCTCGGCATCACCGGTGTGGTCGGAGCACAGCGTCAGCGTATCCAGGGTGCGATGCAGATCGAGCTGCACCGAGGAGTGCGCCAGCGAACCGAGACGGTAGTGATAGAACGGCGCATCGGTGCCCACGCAGGCCTCGATGGCACAGCAGCCCGCGATGCTGCCATCGCGATCATCCTCGAGCACGAAGAAGTACAGGCGATCATCGCTGGGTTCTCGGCCCTCGAAGGCGGCCAGGGTGCGCTCTATCTTGGCGCTGAGAAACTCATGATTGTCCGGCAGCGAGGTGAAGCCGACACCGGTTTCCCGCGCCAGTACCTTGAGGCCTTCGATATCGTGTCGAGCGATAGGACGAATGCGCATTACAACTCTCCCTCATCCATCGTCGGCAATGGCATCGGCACGGCAAGCACCGCACGCCCCTCTTCCACGCCCAGCACCTCGGCCTGCTGCGGCGTCAGCATCAACTGGCCGGTCGGCGTCAGGGCGTAGCGCGCCAGCACGCAGCGGAAATCGCCGAGACGCTGGTTGGCCACCATCGCCGGCACCGCATCCGGCAGGCTTTCCTGCGGGCGGATACGCACCGGATGCCAACCGCACTGCTTGAAGGTATGCAGACGCTCGCACTCCGCCAGCAGCAAGGGGCCGGCATCGAAGATGTCGACATGACGCGAGCGCGAGAAGCCCTCGGCGAGCATCTCCTGCATGGCGTACTCATGGCGCGGATTCTCACGCCCAATGGCGGCGCGCGCCTGGGGGGTGAGCAGCGGCAGATAGAGCGGGAACGGCGGCATGACCTCGGCGATGAAGCTCTTGGAGCGCACCCCCGCCATCTGATTGATTTCATTGAAATCACGATCAAAGAAGTGCTGGCCGACGCTGTCCCAGAACGGACTGACCTGACGCTCGTCGCGCGTTTCCAGATAGCCCGGGAAGGCCACCGCCAGTTCCGTGGCGAAGCGCTCCGGGTACTGGGCGATGAACATCAGGCGTGCGCGGCGCAGCAGGCTGTCCGCATCCGTCTCGCGGTAGCGGGCATCCAGCGACAGCGCGCACAGCAGCGTGGCATCCGACACCTCATGCGACAGCGACAGCGTCTGCACTTCGTGGCGCACGTTGAGCTGCTGCGAGGCGTGGATCAGCGTTTCCTGACGATAGGTGTAGTAGGCCTCCCGCGCGCCAGCCTCGGCGCGCAGCGAGGCGGTACCGACCACTTCGCCGGTGTCGAGATCTTCCAGCACGAAGCAGTAGATCTCATCGCCCGGGAAGTCGATCTCGGCTCGCAGACTGCGCTGGGAGCGCAGAATGCGCTCCTCGAGGCGGTCACGATGTGCCGGCAGATTGGTCAGGCGAGGCGTTGCCGTGGCCGCGAGCCGCTCGAGGGCGAGCAGATCGCGGCTTTCGGCAGGCCGCACCACCAGCATCGGGGCACTGCTCATGGCGCTGCTCATGCAGATGCAGAGGCGGCGACGAAGTTCGCCACGGCGCGGTCGAGCTTGTCGAGACCGCTCTGGATCTCTTCTTCGCTGATCACCAGCGACGGCGCCAGACGCAGCACGTCAGGACCGGCGATCAGCACCATCAGGCCTTCTTCCATCGCCAGGTTGAGAATGTCCTTGGCGCGCCCCGCGTAGTCCGGCGCCATCTGGGCGCCGATCAACAGGCCTATGCCACGCACTTCCTTGAAGACACCGTGACGCTTGGCGATGCCTTCCAGGCCGTTGCGCAGCAGCTGGTGGCGGTGCGCGACACCGTCGAGGGTTTCCGGGGTGTCGATGGTCTCGAGCGCCGCCAGACCCACGGCACACGCCAGCGGGTTGCCGCCGTAGGTGGAACCGTGAGTGCCGATGGCCATGGCCGGTGCGATGCGATCGGTGGTCAGCATGGCGCCCAGCGGGAAGCCGCCGCCGATGCCCTTGGCGGTGGTCAGGATGTCCGGCACCACACCGAAGTGCTGGTAGGCGTACAGGTGGCCGGTACGCCCGGCACCGCTCTGGACTTCATCGAAGATCAGCAGCGCATCGTGCTCGTCACACAGCTCACGCAGTCCTTCCAGGAATGCCTGCTCGCCGGGGATGATGCCGCCCTCGCCCTGCAGCGGCTCGACGATGATCGCGCAGGTGTCATCGCCCATCAGCTCGCGCACGGAGTCGAGATTGTTGAATTCGGCGTGCTGGATACCGCCCGGAATCGGCCCGAAGCCCTGGGAATACTTGGGCTGGCCACCGACGCTGACGGTGAAGAAGGTGCGGCCATGGAAGGACTGACGGAAGGAGATGATCTTGTCCTTCTTCTCGCCATGGGTGTCGTGGGCGAAACGACGCGCCAGCTTGAGCGCAGCCTCGTTGGCCTCACCACCGGAGGAGCAGAAGTAGACCTTGTCGGCGAAGGTGCGCTCGGTCAGCGCCTTGGCCAGCGCCAGTGCCGGCTCGTTGGTGTAGACGTTGGACAGGTGCCAGACCTTGTCGGCCTGGTCCTTGAGCGCCTTGACCAGCGCCGGGTGGCAGTGGCCCAGCGAGGTGACGGCGATGCCACCGGCGAAGTCGATGTACTCGCGACCTTCCTGATCCCACAGACGGCTACCCTCGCCGCGTACCGGAATGGCAGCCTGGGGTGCGTAGTTGGGCACCATGGCATGGTCGAAATCGGCACGGGTCAGCTGGGTCATCGTCTCTTCCTCATCGCGGGGTCTTGGCATGGCCGGCCGATGATCGGCAAGCCACGGGTCATGACACTCGAGTATAGGGAGGCGAGATGACAAAGACTTTCAGCGAAAGGACGACGACTTATGTCAGGAGGCGACTTTTGTCATCCAGGGAAGGTGTCAGGCCTGCAGCATGAGACGTTCGTCGCGGGGGCTGCGCCCGAAATGGTTGCGAAACGCCGTGGAGAAGTGAGCGGCGCTGGAAAAGCCGGTGGCCAGCGCGATCTCACCGATCGGCTGATCGCTCTCGCGCAGCAGCTGACGCGAGCGCGCCAGACGCAGATCCAGATAGTAGCGGCTGGGCACCGCCTGCAGATGCTTCTTGAACAGCCGCTCCAGCTGACGCCGCGAGATGCCGAGGTGCTCACCGATCTCGTGGGTGGAGAGCGGCTCCTCGATATTGGCCTCCATCAGCGTCACGGCCTCCACCAGCGGCTGGGGCGCATGGGCGAAACGGTTCTTGAGCGGCACGTGCTGCGGCTCGTCCGCCAGCCGGATACGCTCGCAGACGAAGTGCTCGGAGACCTTCTCGGCCAGCGCGCGGCCATGCTGCTGGGCGATCAGCGTCATCATCATGTCCATCGCCGCGGTGCCACCGCCGCAGGTGACACGGTCACGGTCCAGCTCATAGAGCTGATGGGAGACGTTGACTTGCGGGAAGTCGCGGCGGAAGGATTCGGCGCGCTGCCAGTGAATCGTCGCACGATAGCCATCGAGCAACCCGGCGCGAGCCAGCTCACGGGTGCCGGTGGAGATGCCGCCCAGCATCACACCACGCTCGGCCAGACGCTTGAGCCAGGCCAGCAGCGCGGGATTCGAGGCCACCTCCTGCAGGCTCGCCTCGCCCGCCGGCTGAGCACCGCACACGAACAGGGCGTCCAGATGGCGCGAATCACTGGCGACCAGACTGTCCGGCGAGAGACTCAAGCCCGCCGCGGACGCCACGCCACGCCCGTCAAGCGCGAAAGTGACGGCCCGATAGAGTGTCTGCCCCGCGAGCTGATTGGCCACCTGCAGCGGCTCCAGCGCACAGGCCTGGGACAACAACGAGAAGCCGGGCAGCAGCACGAAGCCTATCTGGCGTTGCTGGGCCTGGGGGGAAACCAGTGAATCCACGGGCATGAGTGTGAGTCGAGGTCCGTCGCGTGAGGGTGGCGCCATATTGTGCCATGCCTC